>SKHL01000290.1 GCA_007116995.1 Limnochordia bacterium | reverse complement strand
CTATCTGCATCAATTTTGATATCAGGTAAAACTCGCCGGCCCTCATAATCGTCACGATGACCAAACTCATATCCAGCGCAAACGGTCTTCATACCAATTTCAGCGAATAAGTCCTGATAGTGATGCGCTCGGGATCCACCGACAAATAACATAGCGACTTTATCCATACAACGTGTTTTGACATCCGCTTGTATTCTTTCTACTGATGGCATTTCTTCGTTAATCACTTGTTCTACACGACTTGTTAATTCTTTGTTTTCGAAATATTTTGCTATTTTACGCAGTGATTTTGCTGTACTAGCTGCTCCAATGAAATTGGCTTTTATCCACGGAATCCCATACTTAGTCTCCATCATCTCTGCAACATAATTAATGGAGCGGTGACACATAATCACATTTAAGTCTGCCATGTGAGAATTAGCAAACGCATCATAACTCGAGTTGCCGCTAAATGTAGCCACAAGATCTATCCCACACTTAGCCAAAATCCTCTCAAGCTCAAAGGAATCTCCCCCGATATTATACTCACCTAAAAGATTTATTCTATATCTACCGTTGTGCGGAGTATCATCGGTGCCAATTACATGCTTAAATAGTTGATTATTCGCAATATGATGGCCTGCCGACTGACTAACCCCTTTATATCCCTCGCAACTAAAACCAAAAATGTTTATTCCAAGTTTTTCTTTCATTTCCTTGGCAACAGAATGTACATCGTCACCAATTAAGCCTACCGGACATGTGGAGAAAACACCTATTGCTTTGGGTTTAAAAATATCATAAGCCTCTTGAATGGCTTGCTTGAGTCGTTTTTCTCCACCAAAGACAATGTTATCTTCAGACATATCTGTCGAGAAACAATACGTCATGTAATTCGCATCATCATCTCCCTCTGGCTGCGTTTGGTTCCTTCTTGTTAACCAACTGTAGAACCCACATCCAATCGGCCCATGTGTTATGTTGACAATATCTCGTGTTGGACCAAGCACTACACCTTTACAGCCAGCATACGTGCAACCACGCTGGGTTATAATTCCAGGAATTGTTCGTACATTTGCTCCAATTTCTGGCTTTGCTTCCGGACTTGAATTGTTGATAACAATATGTTTTGATCGTTTCCTAGCCACTTTAACTGGATAGGATGCTAATAGCTTCTCTTTGATCTCATCTGGTGTTAAATCTCTTCTTGTAGACATACTCATCCCCCCCATTTATTGATCAAGTATCATTTCTCCACTTTCACCATTGCGAATTCTGATAGATTCTAGTACTGGCATCACAAAAATTTTACCATCACCTGGTTTTCCCGTTTGGTTTGTCGTAACAATCGTATCAACCACCGTTTTAACTAAATGATTAGGAACAATCACCGTGACGAGCCGTTTTGATATTAACGGTGAATCATCCTTTAATTCTTTAACTGATGGAACCATATCCTGATAAGATCCAGCTAAAACATGAAAGTTAACATGACCTTGACCACGGCCGAGCACTCGACCAGGTGCCGTGAATGAGGATATCCCTGCATCAATCAGAGCTCGTTTGGTTTCGTTAATCATGTTGATTCGGATCACTGCCATTACTTCCTTCATGCGTATCCCTCCTATGCCTCTTTTACTCCCGAACTGATGGTATAAACCTCATCCACAGACGAGACAAAAATCTTACCATCGCCAAAATGGCCTTCTCCGGTACGAGCAGCTGCTAGTATCGTTTTAAGCACTAAATCTCTTTCGTGATCAGGAACAACTAGCATTAACAACTCTTTTGGTAACTCATCGTAATGGACCTCACCGACCTTAAGTCCTCGTTGTTTCCCACGTCCATAAACCGAAATTTTAGTCACTGCCGGAAACCCCGCTGCCATTAATCCAGCTAATACTTCACTTGCCTTTTCTGGCCGTACTATCGCTCTTATCATCTGCATCTAGATATACCTCCCTTTAGTTTAAGATACCATGGGTTATCAATAACTCTTCTAACTCTTCAACCGTCAGCACATTTGGTATGACAAACATAGTATTTTCTTCAATTTTCTTTGCGAGTTGTCGATAATGATCAGCTTGGCCTACAGAAGCATCATATTCAATCACAGTCTTGCGGTTAATCTCTGCTCTCTGAACAACATTATCTCGTGGAACAAAGTGAATCAACTGGGTTCCAAGCTTTGCTGCTAACGCTTCAATCATTGCTTCTTCATTATCAACATTTCGGCTATTACAGATTAACCCACCGAGTCTCACCCCACCTGCCTCTGCAAATTTGACAATTCCTTTGCAGATGTTATTTGCAGCATACATTGCCATCATCTCTCCGGAAACTACAATATATATTTCATCTGATTTCCCTTCACGAATCGGCATTGCAAAACCACCGCACACTACATCACCTAAAACATCGTAAAATACATAGTCTAGGTTTTTGTCTTCTTCATATGCCCCTAACTGTTCCAATAGATTAATCGAAGTAATAATTCCTCTACCTGCACATCCTACACCCGGTTCTGGCCCTCCTGATTCAACACACCATGACGAGAGAAAACCAGGTCGTAATACATCTTCTAGCAAAATGTCTTCGCCTTCTTCACGCAGCGTATCTAAAACTGACTTCTGCGCTAATCCACCGAGTAGTAACCGGGTAGAATCACCTTTGGGATCACACCCTACTACCATAACATTTCGATTCATCTCCACGAGGCCAGCCACTACATTTTGCGTAGTCGTTGATTTTCCAATTCCACCTTTACCATAGATAGCTATCTTTCGCATGAAAAACTCCTCCTTGTATCAAGAATTATAACTCGACTTTACAGGCAACTTCATGCAAGGTGTATGTCAGCTTTATGTTAGCTTTGAACCGATATATCTGACAACACAATGCTTTATAACCTTTTTGTGTAAGGTTTGCTACTTGTTATGTTAAGATTACTCCATTATTTCATGCAGGTCAACAGACAAAACTTGCATTGTGCATGGATACACGAATATATCTGCTATTAAAATAAAAAGTACCTCCCTGTAGCTTAAACATGTGGCCAGTCAGAGTCACAAGTTAAAACTACAAGAGGTACCTAACTATTATAGGCAACAGCGCATATCGACTTTCTGATAAAACTTGATTATTTTTTGTGAGTTTTTGCCTTCAAGAATCATAAATTATTAATGACTAACCAAGAAGCCGGGATTTCACCGAGTATAGACTGTCTCTTCGTGAGCAAGAACAAAAAATAAAGAATAAGCTCAACAAACTTATTGACTTATCGGAGCACAAACTAAGCGTTTTCACTCGGTACGAAGCCATGTATTCTAACAGCGATTTATCATAATTTAGAGAAAATCAAATAAGCTTCTACAAACAATAGACATAACTATCATTTCTAGAAGCTATTGGTTTCATGCGGTTTAGAATACCATCTTAGTTGGGGCCCGTCAATAGCCACTCACTTTGATACGCTCTAATGCATTTTGCCCTATTTCGCGATTAAAGACTTAATCTGGGCTACACTTGGAACCTTGCCACTCGCCTTAACAACACCATCAATTACAATAGCTGGAGTAAGCATTACATCGTATTCCATGATCTCATTAATGTCTGTTACCTTACAAATCTCCGCTTCGATACCTAATTCGTTTACGGCCACTCGCACGTTCTTCTCCGTAGTAATGCACTTGGGGCATCCTGTTCCCAGAACTTCAATTTTCATCGTCTCTATCTCCCTTACATAGTAGTAATCATTCCATACACCATACCCGATACAGTTGCCATCACCACCACTAACCCCACAAAGGTAGCGGTCTTTTTCGTTCCTATTACACTACGAATCACCAAAATGTTAGGCAAGCTCAGAGCTGGCCCTGCTAACAATAGGGCTAATGCAGGACCCTGCCCCATCCCTGCCCCAATAAGCCCTTGTAGAATAGGGATCTCGGTTAATGTGGCGAAATACATAAATGCACCCAATATTGATGCAATTAGATTTGCACCTAGTGAGTTCCCCCCCACTAAAGCTGAGACAAACTCATCTGGAATTAACCCTGCATCCATCCCAGGGCGTCCCATCAGAAATCCAGCGATTAACACTCCACCAAATAACAAGGGCAGAATTTGCTTAGAGAAATCCCAGGTGGTTTCCACCCATGAGGATCGCTCGTTCGCATTAAACCATTTTACCAAGATATATCCAAGTACTACTAGCAACCCCAAGGTGATGGGCCATTTTATTTCGTAAATAGCATTCCAGATCCCCACAGATTCCTCGGGTTTGCCCCAGGCTGCGAAAACGAGAATAAGCACTAAGATTACAAAATAAATCATATTCTGCAAAGGACTTCTTGTCTCTAGTTGATCAGTTTCCTGGTGAGTCCTTGTCCTTTGTCTCTCTGATTCCTCTTTTTTAAACAAAGTAGCCATAATCAGACCAATCACAATAGAGAAAACGATAGCACCCACAGCACGAGCTATCCCTAGATGCCATCCTAAAATCCTGGCTGTTAGGATTAGGGCTAATAGATTAATTGCTGGTCCGGAATAGAGAAACGCCACTGCTGGCCCGATCCCTGCTCCCCGCTTATAGATACCGGCAAAAAGAGGTAAAACCGTACAGGAGCAAACCGCTAAAATAATGCCAGAGACAGATGCGATGGTGTAGGATACCCACTTCTTGGCCTCACTACCAAAATACTTCACCACTGAGCCTTGTGTGATGAAATTAGAGATAGCACCTGCGATGAAAAACGCTGGAATCAGGCAGAATATCACGTGCTCTCTGGCATACTCCTGTAACAGATGAAATGCTTCTAAGATGGAACTCTCCACCCGCGGGTGATCAACGGGTAGAAAGTAGGCTAGCAGAAACACCCCTACAATTAGAACAAACTTCCTGAATTCACTCACTGCTCTCCCCCCCTAGAAACCACCTGCTGCTTTCGCTCCAGATCATCGAGAAGTACCGTATCAAGACAGGCAAAAAAATTCTGGATACAGTGAGCCCTTAGGCTGTACATGACCATCAGCCCGGACTTTCGGGAATCAACAAGACCAACGTCCTTTAACACGGATAAATGCTTCGATATGGTAGACTGCCCCTCCCGTAAATATTCAATTATCTCACAGACACAGGCCTCGGGCCTCTCCATCAGAAAATCGATAATGCGTAGCCTCGTAGGATGAGCAAGTGCTTTCGCTACTAATGCTCGCATCTGAAAAATATCTCCCATATTAATCCCCCTTAGATAACAAACACTCTAATGATACTATATTACACTATAGGAATATAGTGCCACAAATCCAAGTATATGTCAACAGATTAACGTATTCCAGTTACGTTCCCGTCTTAACTCCCCGTGCTCTTATAGTGCCGCACCCCTAATCTCCAGACAAAGATGGACAGCGCAAGAAATCCTAGCCCAGCAGGTAGCGCTAGTAAGCCCGTCCAGTACGGCTCGCCCCATCCCCCAACAGCAGCAGCAGGATAGTAACTAATCACTAGCATCGGCATAGCAAAGGTAAATATAGAACGAAGCACACGAGGCATGTAGTCCATTGGGCATCGGGTAACTTGATAACTCGCATTGGTAAAAATATAGATCCAATCAAGCCCATCAATGGTGAAGAAGGCAATCCCGGATGTTAGGATAAACACCCCGGCGTAGGTTAGAAATCCACCAATTAAGGCTAGCACCAGTGTTAGAAGATCCAGCGGGGTTAGAGATACACCTAGCATCCACAAACACCAACTAATCGCACAAACGCCGCCAAATACCCGCGATAATCGGTGTATATGAAAATAGGAACCTGCGACCTGAATGAGCAAGGGCCTTGGCCGTAACAGCACTCGATCAAAGTCCCCCGATCGGATCATCTTCCAAGGAAAGTAATCTAGGCCACGACAGAACGTCTCAGCTAGACCAAAGCTGGTGATAGCCATGGCATATACGAGTATAATCCGCTCCACCGACCAGTCCCCAATGCTTCCAAAGCGGGAAAATAAAAAAAATAGACCGATAGGATCTGTAATTACTACTAGTAGCACCTGTAGCACCATAAAAGGCCAGCCTTTATACTGAAGACCCGCCAAGAAATTCAAACGAATGTATCTGCTATACAATGCTAGTTCGTTCACGGGCTACCCTCCCTGTACGATAATGGTTCGCAACCGCCGACTGATCAATACTCTCCCCAATATGATAAAAACGGTTATCCAAATCCACTGTAACCCGATGGCCCAAAAAGCCGATTGGTGAGGCATAGACCCCACATAGAGTCGAACTGGTATGTCTAGATATCCAGCAAAAGGTTGTAGCAATAGAAAGGTTTGCATGAAGTCAGGCCACAGCTGCAAGGGTAAGTACCCACCAGACAACACACCTCCAATTAGCATCATCATGTACATCGGTCCATTCCCCCACGATACATTAAGACGCACTACACAGATTAACAACCCATAAGCGGTACACAGAAATAAAGCACTACTCATGGACACAACCACCCAGAGAAGAGCTACCAAAGAGACCGGAGGTGACAATCGGTACCCTAAAGGCATCAACAAACTGACTAGGAAAATCACGGAACCCCTCCAAAACAGGGGAGTAAGCCTAGTAGCAGCAATTTTTGCAAACCAATGGTAATACAGGTCAATCGGTCGACACATCTCTATACCGACATCACCACTTTCAATCTTTGCTTGTTCTAGGCCCCCTTTCTAGTCTTGTGACCAGACATAAGTAACCCGAAATTAACATCAGAATCATCGGGCTTGAGGATTCCAGCTATTTTACCCTCAGTAATGATAGCAATTCGATCGCAAACACTACGCAATTCGGCCAACTCACTAGACGTCATTATGATCGTCATCCCTAATTTCTCATTGAGCTGAATCTTGGGCTACGGAACAATAATGTCATCAAGCGATCGCTTCGGCACATGATGAACTCCCTGTTCGTCTCTCCAATAGCGAATATCATTATTGGAGACAGCATCAACAACCACTGTTTCAATAGGTGATCCTAATGCGATCACTAGCAGAATCTCATACTTCTCAGGTAGATCTAATACTGCGCTTAATCGTTTTCGGTGAATTGATCCAATCATGCACCCTCCAAGACCTTTCTCCACTGCTCCGAGCAGGATACTCTGGGCTGCTATTCCCTGATTACATCCAAAATATTCTGATATGGTTTTATCCCCTAGAATCACAATGTATCCAGTAGGACGCTGGCCCTCAACTGGACCAGGCCAATCCTTAAGATACCCCGCCCAGGAAAGGGTAGGGAAAATATCCCGGTTTCGAGTGGAATCCACACTG
>SKHL01000063.1 GCA_007116995.1 Limnochordia bacterium | reverse complement strand
AGCAAAAACGAGTGGTGGAATTTATTCGCCGTTTTTATGATTATATCTTTCGCATCCTGTACTTGTGGACTATGGGTTACACTGGTAGCTGTTAATTCCATCCCTATATAAGATCTATTCGAAGCCTGATCAAGGGTTAATTTTGCTTCGTCATCTCGATCAGATAGCCACAAGTCCTTGGCTACCACTACACTTTGATATGCACGATTAAAGAGCTCGCCAGAATGGAATCCTCTATTCCTTGAAGTACTTATTGCTATATAGGAGAAGTCTTATTATGCAAGGATTGAATTGTCAGTGAAACAAAACAGCTTGTTCAGGTATACGAGTGTGGGATGAGTATTAGATAAGCTAAGGAGTGTGGAGCTTGAGGCTAGACCAAGATTTTTACCTACAAGATTCAGTAACTGTGGCCAAGTATCTAGTTGGTCAGTTGCTTGTCAGAATGATTCAGGGTGTCGAGGTAATATGCAGGATTGTAGAAACGGAGGCTTATGTGGGACCAGAAGATAAAGGGTCTCATGCTTATCGGAATAAGCGGACGAAACGGACGGAAGTGATCTTTGCTCCCGGAGGAAAGGCCTATGTTTATCTAATCTATGGGATGTATCATTGCTTAAACATTGTCACCAATCGTAAAGATAAGCCTGAAACTGTGCTGATACGAGCTTGTGAGCCCCTGACAGGGTGGGAAAAAATTAAAAAGAATAGACAGATCCGTAGCAAAAAGCTAGTGGATTACACGAATGGACCAGGCAAACTGTGCCAAGCGCTAGCTATTGATATGACCTTCACTGGATGCGACATGATTTATGGGGATTTACTTTTTGTCAAGCAGGATATAACAAGGGAGAAAATTGACGTTGTGGCTGATACGCGCATAAACATTGACTACGCCCAGGAGTATCGAAACAAGCTGTGGCGTTTCTATATTATGGGAAACTCCTATGTATCCCAGCAATAGCGGGAAGAAACACAGGAGAAACGTCCGCTCCAGTTCAACATGAAGCGGACGTTTGGGATCAGTCAATTCTGGCCCGGAAAAAGCGATGGTTGCCAATATCAATAATGCGAATTTGTTGCCATACCCAGTTCCCTGGTCGCACCTTTGCTGGAGCAAAGAAGCCAGTGGCTCCTAATGATGGGTCCCATCCAGCAAGAGCTTCCCACGCAGCCTGCTTGGCATTTGGACGTGCTGGTCGGTTAATCGAACCATCGGCCACGGGTGAGTATTGGATCACACCGCCGACACGTTGCTTGATGACCCCTGTTAATGTATTAGGATAATTATGGTGAACTACTCGATTTAAGATTGAGGCTGCAACAGCTACCTGTCCACGGTATATTTCGCCTCTAGCCTCTGCGTTAATCAGCCTTGCGAATAGATCCAACTCTGTTGGACTGTAAATAGTATTCATCGGTATCTCGACTACATTTTGTCCTGGTTTAATGGTTACCTGCATATGTTTGTTTCTGTAAAAGGTTTTGGATGCTTCTAAGGTGTGGGTACCTACAGGGAGATCGGAGATCTGAAACGTCCCGCTCTTGATTTTGGTTGTTACTCCGTTCATCGTTACAGTTCCGAACCATAGTTTCTTTCCACTAATACTGTCTGTTACAATACCGGTTAGTGTACCATACTGTGGTTTAACAGTGGAGGTATCTTCACTGCCGCCACCGCCGGTGCCAGGAATCACGTTACAACCAACTAATACTAGGGTTAACATAAGTATGCATAGGGTTAAATAAGTCCGCTTTGTACGCAAATCACATCACCTTTCTTTGCTCTAATTTCTCTGCAGAGTTGTCATAAACTCTCTGTAATCGATATATTTGACCTGTGCTAGAGAATCCCTGCAGGTAGTTATTGCTAACCTACTTATGTTAGTTCTTAGAGTAGCGTTGTAGGATTTAGCAAAAGCACATTGTCTTAATAAATTCGTATACAAATATGGCGAATAAAAGGGGATCGAACTCTAGGACTTGAATAGAGTAAGGATGTGGTCCAGCGAAATAGTGATTAGTTTCCTGAGACTTACCACATTCAAAGGAGTTTATTGATGAGTAAGAATAAGACCTTAGCAACAGTAAATGGAGTTTCCATAAGCGAACAAGATGTGGAGACTATGCTTCAACGCCTAGGTTCTCAGCGAGCGGCTCGATTTGAGTCGGTCCAAGGACGTCAGCGGATTCTAGAGGATCTCATTACCCAGCAGCTTCTCCTAGCGGATGCGAAGGAAAATAGTCTTGAGCAGGAAGAAGCATTTCAAGAACAATTGAGTAAAGTCAAAGATGATGTATTAATTCAGTATTCTGTGCAGAAGCTCATCAATGCTGTGCAAATAGATTCCAAGGAAGTGCAGGAATACTACGAGCAGCACAAAGACGAATTTATGACAGGCGATAGCGTCCAAGCCAGTCATATTCTCTTAGATAACGAAACCGTAGCCCAAGAAGTGCTTGGCAAATTAAATGATGGCATGACATTTGAGGAAGCCGCCAATGTTTTCTCGAAGTGCCAATCAGAGCAAAATGGCGGTGACTTAGGCTTTTTCACTCGAGGGAAAATGGTACAGGAATTTGAGGAAGTCGCTTTTGCCATGGAGGTCGGCGAAATAAGCCAACCAGTGAAAACTCAATTTGGATACCACATCATCAAGTTAGTGGCTCGCAAACCCGCTAGACCCTCGGTATTTGCTGAGGTGGAGGATCAACTAGGCCAACAACTACTAGAAACCAAACGGAATGAAACTTACCAGCAAAAGAGTCAGGCATTACGAGGTAAGTACACTGTGGTTGTTAATGACTAGGGATGTTTGACGTTAGATAGCTGTTAGAAAGCAAGCCAAGGGTGTAACCAAGGCTTGCTTTTGCGTATTTTGGATCAAGGAGTTTTATGGGAGATAGTAGAAAAGTATAAGTAATTTTAAAGTGATATGTGCCGGGATTTGATGATTTCAGGAAGGAGGGACTAGCATGCCAGATAATCTAGACAGCTATCTAGTTATAGGAGTATCCTCTCGGGCTTTGTTTGATCTATCTTGTGAGAATGAAATATATGAGAAACAAGGATTAGCAGCCTATGCAGAATATCAGTTAGAACATGAGGATGATGTATTGCAACCGGGCACAGGATTTGGCTTAGTTAAGGGGCTGTTGCGCTTAAATGAGTTAACACCTGGGAAGCGGAAGTCTGAAGTGATCATCATGTCTCATAATGGCGCAGATACATCAATGCGGATTTTTAACTCTATCGAACACTATGGGTTGGATATAACTCGGGCCGCCTTAGGCGGTGGTCGGCCCCTTGCCCCCTATTTACAGGCGTTTAGTGTCGATCTATTTCTCTCTCTTGATGGATCGGATGTGCAAATCGCTATCGATAATGGATTTGCTGCGGGGAAGATCTATGAAGGGCATCGGTTTGACTCCCTGGCCAACGAAGCCATTCCCAAGGAAATTCGGATTGCCTTTGACGGTGATGCCGTGCTTTTCTCGGATGAATCGGAGAAAATATTCCAGCAGCAAGGGCTAGATGCATTTGTAGCGCATGAGAGAGAGAATGCTAAAAGGCCTTTACCGGAAGGCCCCTTTGCCAAGTTGTTAAAGACATTAGCATTTATTCAGTCGGAATTTGCTCCGGATCAAGTGCCGATTCGAACTGCACTAGTAACCGCGCGCAATACGCCAGCCCATGAGCGAGTAATTCGGACTCTGCGAGCATGGGATGTACGTATTGATGAGGCCTTTTTTCTTGGTGGTGTACCAAAAGATGAAGTGTTACGGGCCTTTGGTGCTCATATTTTCTTTGATGATCAGGATTCCCACCTAGAACCAGCATCCAAGTACACAGCAGTGGCTAAGGTTCCTTATCGCAGTGTGTGAAACCCGGAAACCTAGCAGCGGGTGTCTTTGTAAAACGGAGTTGGGTTAAATTAACAAACGAGGAGAGATTAGAATGAAAATAATCGGGCTTACCAAGACTCAGCCCGGGAGGAAGTCCTAGAAACCCTGGGTGAGAAGCGGCTCAGTCGTGTGGCTCTTGATGATTCGGGAATGCTAGTGGGCTGGATTGGAGGAATTTTTCAATATGATGGGCATGTATGTGAGGTTCAATCCCTAGGTGTCAAGGAAGAGTACCGTGGTCAAGGTGTTGGACGGGCTTTGATAGAGGACTTAGAGGTGCCAATTGGTTAGTGGGGATTGGAATTCGGGAGGAGGATATCTTGTGATTTTATCTGGTAAGGAGATTGAGAAGAAGTTAGGCAAAGAAATCATCATTGAACCTTTTGACGATAAACAGTTAAATCCTAACAGCTATAACTTGCGACTTCATCATGAATTATTGGTCTATTCCGATCCGGTATTGGATATGAAGCTAGATAATGAAGCAGAGACTCTTCTAATTCCTCCGGAGGGGCTAGTACTGCAACCACATACTCTCTATTTAGGGCGGACGGTGGAGTATACGAGAACTGATGGATATGTGCCCATGCTCGAAGGTCGGTCCTCCATTGGTCGACTTGGCCTCTTTGTCCATGTGACAGCGGGTTTTGGTGATGTTGGATTTGCTGGATATTGGACGTTAGAGATGTTTTGTGTCAGTCCCATCCGGGTCTATCCGAATGTGGAAGTGTGTCAGATTTATTACCACCGGATTGAAGGTGAATACCAACGCTATGTGAGTGGAAAGTATCAGAATAATAAAGGTATCCAACCAAGTTTGTTGTTCCAAGACTTTTGCAGCAAGAAGAATTAGCTTGGTAAGAAGATAGATATAGATAGTAGGATAAAACGTAATTGGAGTTGAAATGATGCGAGAGCTTGCTATTACTAGTTTGCGATCTGGTGGAGTGATCACGAACCTTTATTGCTCTTCCGCTTGTAAACACTGTTTGTACGCTTCGTCTCCTAAGTGGAACAAAGATTATATTTCTCCTGGGATGGCTGAGACGATCATCAATAAGATATTGGATCTAGGTTGTACTTTCATCCATATTGGCGGGGGAGAACCCATGCTCAACCTTTCTGGACTGAAACAGTTTTTACAAATCGCTAGCGCTATGAAATTGGGCATTGAATATATTGAGACTAATTCCTCTTGGTATAAAGATGAAGACAGTGCAGTCCGTGTTTTACAGGACCTACAGGGCTTAGATGTAGATACGTTGTTGATTTCGATTAGTCCTTTTCATAACGAATACATTCCCTTTCATAAAGTGAAGGGTCTGATGAAGGCTTGTCACGCCGGAAATATGGGTGTATTTCCCTGGATTTCCGATTTTATTCAGGATATTGAGGGGTTTTCTGATGTATCGCCTCACAGTCTAGCGGAGTATGAAGCAAGCTATGGCGACGACTACTTAAAAAATGTGGCCGAACGATTCCCCCTTAACTTCCGGGGAAGAGCGTTGCTAACCTATAAAGATATCTATCCCAAGCGTAGTGTCGATGAAATCCTAGCAGAGGGAAAGCGTGGATGTGGAGAGTTAGCGAACACGTCTCATTTCCATATTGATTTATTTGGCAACTATATTCCAGGATTATGTAGTGGATTATCTATTCATGTGGAAGACCTAGGTGGGCCCCTGGAATTCGATAAATATCGGTTTTTATTGACTCTTTATAACCAAGGGATTGCAGGTTTGCTAGAGATAGCCCAACAGGAGTATGGCTTTCAACCAGAGGAGCAGTATTTATCCAAATGCCATCTCTGCTTCGCGATCCGGCGCTTTTTGGTAATGGATAAGAAGGTGCGTAGTGATGATCTAAAGCCAGTACCATACTACCGATGGGTGTAAAGACCCCGTGGTAAATGCTGCGGGGTTTGTGCAACCCCAATCCTTTGCTAGCATATAGATATGGTGAGTGATGCAGTCGATGCTATTATTATGCCAGTCCAGGCTTGGACCTGCTACGATATAGTATCGGTGGAGATTACCTGTGAGAACACACCTGGTGCTGTTGGCTATGAGCAGCATGCCAAAAATATGGGGTTGATAAAGCAGAAGTATCAAAGTGCTGACGGGGAATTCTCGGTTATATCCGAATTAGCGTTGATACGATTTGTCGAGGTGGTAGTTAGTGATTAATAAACTAGGAATAGACGTTGGTGGAACCTTAGCTAAGGTGGCGTACTGGCGAGATGATCAATTAGTTTTAGAGCAGTTAGGAACCATTGAGCTAACACAGTTGGCTTCCTGGATCAGCGATAACTTTGCCAAATCTATTTTGCAACTTACTGGAGGTCGGGCGAGACAACTAGGCCGAATCTGTTCAGGAGAGGTTCGATATGTGGACGAATTTCGGGCTACCTGTCGTGGTGTGAAAGAGTTGCTGAATTATCGTGGGAGTGCATTGTTACCACCATATATTTTGTGCAATATCGGGACAGGTACCTCCATTTATCTAGTCGAATCTAATAGCTATAGCCGTGTAAGTGGTACCGGTATCGGCGGTGGGACCCTACTAGGCTTAGCTCGGGTGTTGGCGGGAACTAAAGACTATCAGGAGATCCTAGATATGAGCGCCAGAGGATCTCGCAGTAGAGTGGATCTACAAGTGAAGGATATCTACGGTCCATCCAAAACACCCATTGCCGGAGATTTAACTGCAGCTAATTTTGGTAAGCTAGCCAATCTCAATGATAGGATTAGGCCTAGTGATTATCTGATTGGTTTAATAGGAATGATTAGTGAGACCGTCTCCATTCTTAGCTGTCAGTGTGCAACTATAGCCGATGTAATCGACGTAGTTTATATTGGGTCTACCTTAACGAATAACTCTGTGCTTGTGGGCCAATTGCGAGATTTTACAGAGATGTTTTCTAAACGTCCCCACGTTTTGCCTCAAGGGGAGTTTAGTGGGGCTGTAGGGGCTTTGTTATAAGTAATCCTCAACACACACAATAGCTATTTTGGTAAGGTTAGCTATTATGTGTGTAGAGGTCAAGTCTTGCTTGTGGTTAAACCCACGTACGAATATTTTTTGGATTATTCTTTATAGTCTTATTCATGATTGTATTTCGTCTAGCGATGTAGTATAATTTATTTGTGTAATCAATAAAAAGAGGAAAATTAAAGGGGCGGTTGGCTTGGTGGCTTGGTGGAACAGCGTAGCTAAAGAATGGTTTAATACCATCCAGCTCGAGTGGTGGGAGAATGTCCCGACTTTTCAGCGCTTCTTTTGGTATATTGCGATTCCTTTTACAGTGGTTTTTCTTATTCAACTTATGACAACGTTTTTGGGGATGTCCGGGGGGGATGAAACAGAAGGATTTGATTCAGGAGCTGGGGATTTAGTCGGGTTTCGTTTAGTGACCTT
>SKHL01000079.1 GCA_007116995.1 Limnochordia bacterium | reverse complement strand
TTCATCTACGCTTACCGGGTGAATCATGTAAACTTATCATATCTGCAGATCCTGTTTATCCTAGAATACATACAACAAAGGAAGACCTAGAGAACCCTCTAATGCCTCCAGCCTTTTGTATGTTACTACGAAAACACTTAGAGCCGAGTCGTATTCTAACGATTAAACAACATGAATTAGAACGACTGATTCTCATCTCTTTTGAAGCCTATGATGAACTGCTTGGGCAAACAGAGAAAACGTTAGTGTTTGAGCTGATGGGACGGCACAGTAATTTGATTCTGGTCAACAAAGATGGTTATATTCTAGATGGGATTCACCGTGTTTCAGAGGATCAGAACCCGGTCCGAATAGTGATGCCAGGAGTAAAATATAGCTTTCCTCCCGACCAAGGGAAGGAGAACCCAAGGAATGTGGACTCAGAGCGTTTCATAACAGATATTCGTCTGCTAGAACCAACAACCCAGTTATATAAGGGATTATTACAGCATTACCAAGGGATAGGTCCTGAAGCAGCAAAAGAGATTGTCCGACGTTCTGATCTAGACCCTGCTCTCATGAAACAAGAGACAGGACCCGAGCAGTGGAAGCTGTTATGGAACTCATTCTCAGCCTTTTTTAGCCAAAAGGATACTCCCGTATTAGTGCCTAGAAACAATAATGGTCAGGATTTCTATGCTTATCAGCTATCAGGTGTTGATAGGCAAATATTTTTTCCAGATCTAGACTCTTTGTTGGATAATTATTATTCCTGTCGCATAAAGAATGAACGAGTAAGACAAATCGGTAGTACTCTGAAAAAACGATTAAAAACGCACTTACAGCGTTTAGTACGTAAGGAGGCGTTACAGCGTCACACCTTAAAAGATGCCGCAAATGCCAAGGTTTGGCAGAAACTAGGGGAACTTGTAACAGCCAATCTATATGCGATTAAGAAGGGTGATTCTGTAGTTGAAGTAATTGATTACTATGAAGAAGATCAGCGTGCCCTACGCATAGATCTAGATCCAGCACTTACTCCTAGCAGAAATGCACAGCGGTATTATAAAAAGTATATAAAAGCTAGAAATAGTGAAAAAGTTACCCGACAACAGTTACAGAAGACACTTCGTGAACGAAGATATATTGAAGAAACACTAGTTCATATTAATTTCGCTGATTCTATTGATACTCTCCATGAGATAAAAGAGGAGTTAACTCGCTTGGGATATATAAAGCAAAAGACTCAAAAACAAAAGAAGACTGTGGCTAAGGGGTATGATGAATACCTGTCAGTGGATGGTATATCTGTTTTTGTCGGACGGAATAATCAACAAAACGATCAATTAACTTTTAGAGTAGCCAAACCCGACGACATCTGGTTACATGCTCAGAAGATTCCCGGTAGCCATGTGATCATTCGTTGCGACCAAACTGTACCCGATACCACTTTGGCTCAGGCCGCAACGCTAGCCGCCTACTATTCCAAGGCACGCACATCACCTAAGGTGCCAGTGGATTATACCGCACGCAAGCATGTACGTAAACCAAATAGTGCAAAGCCTGGATATGTTATTTATGATCACTTTAACACAGTTACAGTAGATCCGACCAAAAACGATATTTTGACAAAAAAAAGGCCATAACGGCCTTAAATTTCTGGCAGAAAATAAGCAAGTTCACCTTCCCCAGGCCGTCTACGCCTACCCCCTGCCCATCATGTGGTTCTGCCGGAGCTATTTCCGGCAGAAACTTGTTTTGGGTATTTCGTACAGTCTATTCTGTATACAGCACAAAATTCCTTTTTTTCGTTTCAATTAATTTATTAATGGCGAAAGTGACGAAATCCAGTAAAAACCATGGTGATATTATGTTGATCACAGGCGTCAATCACTTCTTTGTCTCGTACGGAGCCACCAGGCTGAATGATCGCTGTAACCCCGGCCGAAGCAGCAGCTTCAATGTTATCAGCAAAGGGGAAAAACGCATCTGAGCCAAGAGCTGCTCCAGTCGCTTTCGCACCTGCCTGCTCCGTGCTTAGCTTAACTGACTGCAACCGGTTCATTTGACCTGCTCCTACACCGATAAGCTGATTATCTTTGCATAAAACTATGGCATTCGACTTAACATATTTCACAATCTTCCACGCAAACCGGAGATCCTTCCATTCATCCTCTGAAGGCTGCCTATTTGTCACCACTTTAATCGTTTTTTCAATTACGTCTACGGTATTACCCTCTTGCATTAACACCCCACCAGTAACCTTTTTCCAATCTTCACCCTGATTAAGCATAGGAGCTAACTTTAAGAGACGTAGATTCGGTTTCTTTTTGAGAATATCTAATGCATCCGGGGTGAAATCAGGCGCAATAATGATTTCGAGAAAAACCTTGCTCATAGCTTTCGCTGTAGAGTCATCTAATATTCTATTACAAGCAATGATCCCCCCGAATATAGACACAGGATCGCCCTCATAGGCTTTTTGGTATGCTTCTACTAAGGTGTCAGCTACTCCAAGGCCACACGGGTTATTGTGTTTAACTGCTACCACACAAGGTTGCTGAAAAGAGGAAGCCATTTGCCAAGCACCATCTCCATCGTAAATATTATTGAAAGATAATTCCTTTCCATTAAGCTGCTCGGCCGTAGCAAGACCTCCTTTGATCGGGCTTTGCCTGTAAAAGGCACCCGCTTGGTGAGGGTTTTCTCCATACCGAAGCTCCCCTGTTTTCTCTAGAGCAATCGTCATTTTTGGAGGGAAGGTAGGCTTGTGTAAATACTCAGTGATTAGCGTGTCATAATAGGCCGTATGAGAAAATGCTTTTGCCGCTAAAATGCGACGCACCCTAGAACTAACTGCACCCGTCTTTAACTCCTCGGCAACCTCAGCATAATCACTAGGATCACTAAGTACAGTAACACGGGGATGGTTTTTCGCAGCTGCCCGCAATAAAGTGGGTCCACCAATGTCGATGTTCTCAAGAATATCATCGAATGAAGCCGATGGATCTTGAGATACTGCTTCAAAGGGATATAAGTTAACTACAACAATATCAATGAGACTACCACCAACTTGAGTCAGTTGCTCAATGTGTTCCGGTATATTCTTGGCCAAGATTCCTCCATGAATCCGAGGATGAAGGGTTTTCACCCGTCCATCCAGAATCTCCGGAAAGTCCGTTATATCTGAGATATAGGTGACTTCAATTCCGTTATCAGTTAAGGTACGGTGTGTTCCTCCTGTAGAGATTATCTCATACTCTAGAGAAACCAGCTCTTTAGCAAGCTCTACAACTCCGACTTTATCAAATACACTAATGATGGCTCTCTTCATTTTTTAGATACCCTCCTTAAGTTTAGCCGTCCAATAGTCACATATAGTCAAGGTTTTTTCTTTCGCTGCTCCTCGATATGTAGCAGGGTTTAGAATAATATCTCGTTGCTGTGCCGACATTTTATCTAAAAATGGCATTATACTCTCATCGGTTTGAGCTAATTCCCCTAACGATTTTCCCGTTTGCTCTACTCGCAGTGTTAATTTACGCACATATTCATGGGCATCAGGATGACCAAGAGACGCCAGAATAATATACATGGGCTCAGCTGCAATTAATTGCCCGTGCATATTAAGATTCTCCAACATCCTTTGTTCATTTACAGCTAGCTTTTTCGTAATACGGATCAACCGTTGTGTGGTTAGGCATAAGGCAGCGAAAATCTCGGTAATAAAGCGACTTGAGGCAGAATTGGTTAAATCCCGTTGATGTTCAGACAGCTGATCTAGATACACTGTCACCATCCGGGGCATAAATTCTTTCCACATACTTTTTACATTCTCGTAATTCCAAGGGTTGCGCTTATGGGGCATAGTTGAAGATCCTACTTGTCCCAGGCTAAATTCTTCACCAACTTCTCCGATTTCTGTTCGCTGTAGATGTCGAATATCATCTGCGAAATTGGCTAAGACACCAAAAGTACTGACAACACTGTGTAATAGATCTGTCATATACTCAGGCTCAACAATTTGCGTCGAATGCTGGGCCGGTTCTAAACCAAGTAATGATAATACCTCCCGTTCGAACTTCATGGGATCGGTGAAGAATAAGGAACTAGCATTATACGCCCCGACTGCACCAGCCATTTTACCTCGTAGATTATCCTTAGCCTGCTGTATTTGGATTAACCTTGATCCCAAACGAGATACATACTCACTGATAGCGAAACCGAATGTAATAGGCACACCATGCTGACCATGGGTGCGTCCAATTTGAGGTGTATCCGATTCTTGACGAGCAATGGATATCCATACCTCCATCAGTTCTTTCAGCTTTGGTAGTACTAGTTTTTCGGTAATATCGCGTATCTGCAAGGCTCGTCCAGTATCCAAAATGTCCACACTAGTGGCGGTTAAATGAACAAATGGCTTAGCCTCGTTCGACACTTTTTCTCGGATACAGTTAACTAAAGCTCGCACATTATGTTTCGTAATCTCCTCTTCAATCTGCACCTCAGCACAGGTTACAGCCAAACATGCTTGACTCACTTCCTCCGCTATACTCTTGTCGCACATTTCTCGGTTGGCTAATGCTTGAACAAGTGCACCTTCTACTTGGAGTTGATATTGCAGATATCCTTCTTCCGATAGAATATCAGCTAGTTCTTCCCATATTTTTGGCTCAGATACTCTGTAACGGTGATCTAGTGGACTGATATTGTTGAATATACCCATTTTCCTTCTCCTTCCATCTATTTATTATTGAAACTCTACAAAATTCCCCGTGGGGAATATTCCAGCATAGCCAGGTTATACTATTCACATATATTGCTCTAGGAAGCACCAAAATACTCCTAGGAGGAGGGATTGTAGTATGGCAGATACTATGGAGACAATGGATGATCGAGAAAAGAACTCTAGCTCTGGTAGAAACTGGTCAGCTCAAGAAAAAAATCTAGTATGGGAACAGGTGTGTCTAGCTAAGCAAGATGGGATACCTTTAACGGAGTGTTTTCGCCAAGTCTCTAAGCTGTTACCTCATCGTAGCGAAGCAGCTGTTGGCATGCTCTATTATAACGTTTTGCGAAAAGAACATACCGAGGATGAAGGACCTGTTGCCACTGAAAAAAAAGAACCTCAGGCTCAAACAAAAAAGTTAACTCCGAAAGCGAAACGAGATTTCAGACTTGATACTGATCTGGTCGAGGCATTTCAAGGGCTCCCTGAGTATATGGCTCAACTGCATAAACGCCTAGATAATCTAGAGAATCAAATCAAAGCGCCAAGCACAAAAAGTATTGTTAATTCCTTAGTAGAACTAGCTAATGGATACCAAGAAAATACCTCAACCCAAGGAGAAGCCAAACAATTAGAAGAGGTCATCTTGGAGCTTAAGGAAGAGAACAGACTTTTAACTGAGAAAATAACAAAGCTAGAACAGTCCTATGATGATGCCCTAGGAATCTATGACATGTTTACTAATATGGCTAGTATATCTCAGATCATGAGTTTGGGAGACTTTAAGCAACAGATGAAAACCACCCTAGACAAATGGGGGAATGTCCTTAACGTCTCCTTTGAGCGGGCAGAGTAATCCGAAATGTAGTCCCTTTAGTTAGTTCGCTCTCTACAGTAATCGTTCCTAGGTGGGACTGAATGACCTCCTTCGCAATGGCTAGGCCGATTCCGGTTCCACCTGTTTGTCGTGTTCTAGATTGATCCGAACGATAAAAACGTTCAAAAACATAAGGTATATCCTCCGCCGAAATACCTATCCCAGTATCGGCTACTTCAATCTGTATCCGTCCATCTAGATCAACTGTGCTTACTCGTATCTCTCCACCTGGTAAAGTATAGGTCAACCCATTATCTAATAGATTATATAACACTCGTTCTAGAGATGATTGATTACCATGTACAACTAAATGACAATCTAATTGTAAACGAATTTGGATATTCTTCTCAGCTAACAGTGGTTGGAGTCCTTTGGTAATTTCTTTTATTAGTCCATTTATCTCTATTTCTTCTTTGTTCCAGACAGGGGATTCTGCCTTGGCTAGATCCTGTAAGTCCCGTACTAATCGGGATAAACGCTGTACTTCTTTCTCTACTATTATCCAATTCTCCGGTGAGGGTTCCAGTACACCATCTTTCATGGCTTCGATATACCCATTAATCGATGTCAGTGGAGTTCGTAGTTCATGGGATATATCGGCAGTCGTTTTTTTTCGTAACGTCTCTAGGCGTTCTACATTCTCGGCCATCTCGTTAAGGGCCTGTCCCAGCCAGGTCAGTTCATCGTTCCCATGTATTTCTACACGTTGGCTGGGATCACCTTGACCAATGGCCTTCGTAGCAAGAATTAATTGTTTGACTGGGACGATAAATCGAGATGAAATAAAAACGCTAAGGGCTATAGCAAATAATGTAGCGATCAACCCAGCTATTGTCACACTAGCATTGATTGTATCGCGAAACAGAATATCTTCTTTCGTATAAACCCCTTGGGTACCACTTAGTGAAGTCACTATCACCGATCCAACTTGTTCTCCATTATTAAATATCTGACCTCTTGTTTGATGAGCATCTTCCGAAATTTCCATATTACCCATTCCTCGATGATAACGCATGGGAGTCTGTATATGACGACCGCGACGGGTATCTATCATCAATCGTCCTTCTAGATCATACACTTGAACAGCGCGCCCCATCATCAGGGACAGATTCTGGATTTGCATCTGGACATCAGTCCAGCTTCCGGTATCTTGAAACAATGCCTCAATACTATAAATTACCTGTAGGTTTCGTTCGTCCTCTGATCTGTATAAATATGCCATAAACTGGGAGTCTAAAGCATAATTCACGATCCCGCTTACCAAGCCAATGGTTAATAAAGCGATAAGCAATAATATGGCTGTAATCTTCCATCCAATCTTACCCAATCTCAAGCTAGTTAGCATGATCGTCATCCCATCGATATCCAACACCATAAACTGTTGTTATATAACTAATCGGACTGTGCTTTCTGATCTTTTGCCGTAGATTTTTAACGTGAACATAGATTGTTTCTTCATAACCTTGATAATCCCAACCAAAAAGTCGTTCCGACAACTCTGTTCGAGTAAAAACCCGTTCAGAATTGGAGACGAAAAGATGAAGCAGTTTATACTCAGTGGGTGTTAAGGGTAAAATATGATTGTTTAATACAGCTAGGTGCTTGCGAGGATCTAGCTGTATTGAACCGTCAGAACTGAACACTATCTCGTGACTTCCGTAATCTGTGCGTCGTAATACAGCCTTAACTCGAGCGACTAACTCTTTAGGGCTAAAGGGTTTGGTGATATAGTCATCTGCTCC
>SKHL01000224.1 GCA_007116995.1 Limnochordia bacterium | reverse complement strand
CTTTTATTTTATCAAAATCATCTCTGCGTAGTTGCTGGCACTGGGGACATAACTTACTACCTGGGTGAGAGAAAACCTTATTACACTCCTTACAATTTCGAAGCATGAATTACCCTCCAATTATAAGTAAGACTCGTCGTTCTGTAGTCGTCCGACAATGTCTACATCACGCAAAAGACTATATGTCTCCATCTTCTCATCTTTTATTCTTCACGCGGACTTTTTGCCACAAAAACCCCTAAGGGAATCCCTTGATATAACTGAACTAACCCAGCCATGGTTTGAAATGTTGCTCCAGTGGTGAAGATGTCATCCACAATGAGTACTCGTTTTCCCTGCAGACGTGTGGGATTGTTAAGTAAAAAGGCATGACTGAGACTTCTTCTCCTAGCGATAGGTCCCTGATCTCGTAGAGGTTCGGTATCGTGGCGCCGTATGGCTCCGCCGAAAATGTTGCGTTTCCAGACACTCCTTATACCTTCGGCTAATACCAGTGCTTGATTAAACCCTCTTTTTTCCAATCGATTTGGATGAAGGGGGACTGGCAAAAGCCAATCGACTCCTTGTAGGCTTGATTCTTCTTGACATGCCAGGCCTAAGACTTGACCTAGCACCATTCCTGCTTGATAATTGCGGTGATACTTTACTTCACCAAGTAGCTCTTTTAGTCTCTGTTCATATATACCCATGCTATAACAAGCATATCCGGAAATATCCAAGCAACGCCAGCCTAGATTAAGCTGGTCTAAACACGATCTGCATCCGGGTAATCCCTCTTCAATTAGAGCGATTTGGCACAGCGGACACAGCAGTGGAGGTGGATAGACTAGGTCAATCAGATCCTGCCACCACATCAGCCTACACCTCCAACAACAAGCCTTGTTGCTTAGCTTGCTCATTGAGGTAGTTAATTCGCTGGATAGCTTCTTTCACATGAGAGGTATAACGCTCACCAAAAAACATCACCCATCCCTGTGGATATGCTTTTTTGCGCCCAACCCGACCAGCCATTTGAACTAGGGATTGTTCAGTAAAGACAGGATGGTCACAATACAGCACCATTACCTGCACATTAGCTATAGTAATCCCCCGTTCCATAATGGATGTGGTCACCATAATCTGATAGGCTCCTGATTCTAAGCCATCCCGTTTCTCCTTCCGCAGGGGATCCTGTGCAGAGCAATGACAAACGGATTGGGATACGTGAGACTTAAGAAAATCTCCCACATGCCTGGCTGCTGCAACAGTTGGAACAAAGACGAGATAAACCGTCTTCGGATCAGCAAAGGGTTCTAGAACTTGATGGGGAAGAGAGTGCTTGGCTAATTCTGTCCACTTGGGTAGTTTCAATTTTACAAACGCCGGCGTGGGCAGGGGAAATCCATGATAACGAGCGGGAATGGTTATCAACCTATCTCCTCGAGGAATTCTCTTGGGGGTGGCAGTCATTTCGATCAGTTTCCCTCCAGGTATACGTGCACGATCCATGGCAAATCGTAGCATATCCGATCCTTGATACGGAAACGCATCAACTTCATCTAGAATCACAAGAGCAAACCGTTGGTAGAATCGCAGAGCCTGATGGGTAGTGGCCACAACCAAATCACCTGGACTATTCCAGGGTTGTCCCGCATAATGCTGAACGACGGTAACGGTGGGGAAGCTTTTCTGCAAGCGCTCTGCTATCTCACGTACCACATCGCGCCGCGGAATGGCGAAGAGCACCTGACCACCGGCTTGCAGAGTCTGAGAAATGGCCCCAAAAGTGACTTCTGTCTTTCCGGCCCCACAAGCTGCCCAAACTAGGATTTGGACCGGATCTGAGTAAAGAAACTTAATTAATTCCTGACTCGCTCGCTCCTGAGCAGTGGTTAGTGCGTAATCCAATTGAAAAAGATGATCCTTAACTGGGTGGTATTTATTTGGTAATTTCCGAGTCCCATGGTGCCCAGGAACTATCAGACGTGTACAGCCTCGAATTTCGCCTAAGCTCTGACACGATAAGCAAACGGGACAGTGGTCGCGACCGCATGAGTAGCAGGGACGACTGTGTTCTACTAAGGAATTGCAGCGGAGACAGCGATGCACACCCCATGGCTCTTTGACAATGCCTGGCTGATATAACCAAGCGCCACTTTGGAACCCTTGCTCGAGAGTTCGAAGTATATCCGCTGGCCACCATGAATTACTTCCTAGCCCTTGTAACAATTGACTATCCGAAAGTATCCTCCCACTAAGCAATTGCATAATCTGATCCCAGAGGGACTGCTGCTCTTCAGTAGCTAAGAGATTCTCCTCGTAGGAAATCTGGGTTAGCGGAATAGGAAACCCGGGAAATCTATACCCCAATCCGTTCAGCCTTAGCCATAGGAATCGTCGTAGAGGTATCAATGATTTACATACCCTCAGCAGTCTAGGGATGCACCCCTTCTCTAATCGCTGCTGTAGCTGGAAACAGGTATCCATAGGTAGTGGTGGAGTGAGAATGTACACCCGCCGCTGTTTGGTTGCTAACCACTGGGGGTTTTCGGTCGTACCGAATGTAAAAGTGCCAGACTCTATCCTAGAGAAAAGTTGTAATTTTGCCATAACAAGACCTCCATAGCTCTCCCTGGGTGATAGAGGTCACTATATATATTCATGGTGGATTGAAAATACCCTGCTTTTTTCATCTTTAAACATGCAGAAAACGACTCTGTATGAGCCGTTTTCTAACCTAGTTAAGTGGTACCAACCCTTGTCGGATCGCTAATAAAGCAATCTGCGTCCGATCGTCCACATCGAGCTTTCGGTAGATATTGCTAACGTGGTTTTTGACAGTGTGCTTACTAATATACAGTCGCTCGGCGATTTCCACATTGGAATACCCCTTAGCTACGAGCCCTAACACTTCCTGCTCGCGTGGCGTCAGTACTTGCAGTAAATCTGCTTTATTTAGTCCTTCCTCTACGGGAGGTAAGGAGTCTGGTTTGTTTTTTTCCATGGACACAACAGTAGACCCCCCGTCTGACCATTATACAGGTCATTACATACTATGTGTAAATTATCTGTTGTGTTCTTGTACCTTTAACAAATCACCTATATCTGTAGCAGAATAGGAAATGGTTCCTATAGGCACTTCAAGGATGCGAGTACTTTTTCGTTGAAATGGTCCAAGTTTTCCTGGGGATAGTGTTTGTAAGTGGATAACCCTATTTTCTTTATCCAAATAGATTATCTCACAGGAAAAGGACATGCCCAGCCCATGGACACTCTGGCATGGTTCTAATAAGAGCCCCTCTCCCTCGGCTAATCCCTTACATCCGAGCAGACCTTTTAACCGAGTAAAGAAGGTATTTGCTCGCTCTATTTTATTACCTAGACTTGTTTGTTTTGTCTGATTGACCACTAACAACAAACCTACTCATCCTCCCTTACGGCTGACTAACTCCCACAATATTATAAGGTGTTAAGTATACTTAATAGGGCAGGGCCTAATAGAATGATAAAAAGACTAGGAAAAACAAAGATTACTAAAGGAAAAAGCATCTTAACAGGGGCCTTCATGGCTGCTTCTTCCGCCTTTTGACGACGTTGTCGGCGGATTTCATTGGATTGGATCCGTAATACCTTACCAATGCTTACTCCTAATTGATCAGCCTGAATTATGGAAGCTACAAATCCTTGTAGATAAGCGACACCCGTCCGGTTACTTAAGTTACGCAGCGCATCCCGGCGAGGTTTGCCGATCCGAATTTCATGGAGGGTTCGTTGAAACTCTTGGGCTAATGGGCCATCGAGTTTTTCTACCACCTTGGCAATAGCTGCGTCAAATCCTAGCCCCGCTTCCACACTCACTGTCAGTAGATCTAGTACATCAGGAATGGCTAAACTAATGGCTAACTGGCGCTGTGTGACCTTTTGCCGTAAATACAGAGTAGGCGCAAACCAACTTAAAGCCGTGATCACGAGTACTATTGGAAAGGACACGGGTAAGAAAAACATGATAAAAAAAATTCCCACAGTAAGCAACAGTTTTACTGCCATAAACTCGCTAGCTTGAAGATGTCCTGGATTACCAGCCATTAGTAATTGCTTGCGCAATCCATCTTTTGCTTGTTGTGGGGTGCGAGCCGATAACCATTGGGAAACACGTTTGATCAATGGTTTGAGAATCCGGCTCCTGAGTCCTGGATCTAGCGCTTGCTCCTTCTGCTCTTCAACACTGACAGCGTACGCTTGTAGTCGGCTAAGCACCTGTTTCTTTTGTCGATAGATATTCCCTATGACTAATATCAGACTGCCTATCATTATGAAAGAAAGCAAAGCCACTAACAAAGGCACATGGATCCCTCCTCTATCTATACTTGGATATTGACGATTTTTTTAATCAGAAAGGCAGCAATTATTTGACCAAAGAGACCTATGGCTAGCATGATCTGGCCTAAGGTTTCTGTGAAAAGGGCAGTCATATATTCTGGATTAATCAGATAGATAAAGAAGCCAATTCCCGCAGGCAGTGCTGAGATTACTAGTCCTGAGATACGACCCTGGGCCGTCAAAGTCTTGATTTCACCCTTGATACGGATCCGCTCCCGGATGGTGTGGGCAATAGAATCAAGGATTTCCGATAGGTTACCCCCTACCTGTCGTTGAATCAGCACAGCCGTGATCACCAAATCGAGATCATCACTATTCACTCGGTCCACCATGGATTGTAGGGAAGCCTCGGTGGTAACACCTAGACTCATTTCCTTCAAAACCTTAGAAAACTCTTGGGCAATCGGGGCTGGCATTTCTTGCGAGACCAGGTCCATCGCCTGCATAAAGCTATATCCAGCCTTCAATGCATTGGAAATCATTACTAGTGCCTCTGGAATCTGGGCTGACGTTTTCTTCAAGCGATCTACCTGACGAAAGCGCACATAAAACTGGGGGATCATCGCTCCACATAGCGAAAAGAGTAAACTTGGTAGAATAGAATATCCGATTAAGGTTAGCGTTAGCGGTGCTAAGGCCATAAAGGCGTTAAGCACTACAAATTCCCCAGATTTCAGCTTAATATCGGCGCGGGCCAACTCCATTTCTAGTTGTTTGGATTGCTTGAGACCAAGGGAATGATTAGCCTGACTAAGCAACTTCTTAACAGCACTTTCTTCGCCTTTCCCCGGATTGGATGCTTCATCGATTTTCACGTCTTGGGGAAGGGAAAAGGCCTGCAACCTTTGGCGCACCACCATCACAGAATGCACTCGACCAATAATCACATAACTGAGAGTCGTGGTAGCGATACCTAATACCCCAGCTAATACCAATACTAACATCTCTTACCCCCCTTACCAGTTTTGCAGACCGCCAAACAGATCTGCAGGTAACTGGATCCCAGCTGTTTGAAAACGCTCCATAAATTTTGGTCGAATCCCTGTTGGACGCAGTTTACCTAAGATCCTTCCATTCTCATCAATACCCTGTTGTTCAAAGACGAAAATATCCTGCAAGGTAATTACTTCACCCTCCATCCCTTGAACTTCTGTAATCTTAATAATTTTACGGCTACCATCCTTCAAACGGGATTGCTGTACAATCAGATCGATAGCTGATGCGATTTGCTCACGAATCGCCCGAACGGGCAAATCCATTCCAGCCATTAGTACCATAGTCTCAAGTCTAGCTAACATATCCCGGGGCGTATTAGCATGACCCGTGGTTAGAGATCCATCATGACCTGTATTCATGGCTTGTAACATATCTAAGGCTTCACCACCCCGCACCTCACCAATGACGACCCGATCAGGACGCATTCGCAAGGAGTTACGTACCAGATCCCGAATGGTTACTGCACCTTTCCCTTCAATATTTGGAGGACGACTCTCGAGCGATACCACATGCTCCTGGCGGAGCTGCAATTCAGCAGCATCCTCAATCGTAACAATGCGTTCATCCGATGGAATAAAGGAGGAGAGCACGTTTAGTAGTGTGGTTTTACCACTACCGGTACCTCCCGAGACCACTATATTAAGTCGTACTTGCACACAGGCATTAACAAATTGGGCCATCTCTGGACTTATGGTGCCGAAGTTAATTAAATCATCAATGGTAAATGGATCCTTTGAGAACTTGCGGATGGTGATAGTAGGACCATTCAATGCTAGAGGGGGAATGATCGCGTTTACCCGAGATCCATCGGGTAAACGTGCATCCACCATCGGGCTACTCTCATCAATTCGTCGCCCTAAGGGGGCCACAATTTTTTCGATGATATGCATCACATGATTATTATCGCGAAACGTAACCTCGCTTAACTCCAGTCGGCCTTTTCGTTCCACAAACACACTCTTTGGCCCATTAACCATCACTTCGGAAACATCCTCATCTTGAATTAAACAGTCAATCGGTCCGAGTCCGATCACCTCATCAATAATCTCGGTAAGGATCTGCTGACTCTCCCCGCGACTGAGCTTAGCCTGCTCTTCTGTCACTACCTGCTGCACCACTTGACCAATCTTATCTCGCAGTTCTTGGCGACTACTATCTTGATCGAGCTGACTTAGTAATTTCCGGTCAACTTCTGTAACTAACTGCTCATGAATTTTCCCTTTCAGTTTCCGTAGGGGATCCACTTGTCGAATTTGTTTGATCTGTTCTTGGGGTTTACTGGTATCCTGTGGTTGAGTTTGTTTCTGCTTTTCTAACCGTGCAAGTAAGGACATGGGATCCCTCCTCTATTCTAACTAGGTAAAGCCCTTATTTTTGTCTAGCAAACAGGCGAAAGCCCCGCTTCGGTGGAGTCTCTTCCTCTTCCTCTGCTTCATCGATCACATCGGCAGTCATGTCAGCGATTCGCTGACTAATTTTTGCTTTCGGATTGAGTAATACCACTGGATTACCCTGATTAGCTGCTTCTACCACTGGGCGAGGATCATTTGGCAGTTTATGCCAAGCCTCATGACTGAGATGCTGATCAAATTGCTCAATGCTAATCCCTAAATCCTTGGCTACTCGGTTCACAATTATTTTTACTTTGTCTCCAAGCCCTAACTTTGTTAACACTTGAAGACAGCGGTGCACATTTTTTAAGTTGGGTAAATCGGGGGTGGCGACAAGGAAGATCTCTGTCGCCAGCTCTAAACTCTGCAGAGTGGTTTCATGGAAGAACTGGGGGGTGTCAATCACAATATAATCAGCGGTCTCCTTTAGCCCCTGGATGGCCATGCTAACGTGCTCCGCGGTGATCAGTTCTCCTTCTTCAGGAACCTCGGGTGCAGCCAAAACCCGGATCCCACTTTCATGACTAAGCAAATATCCCTCAATCGTTGGAGTGCCATCACTGTACCAATCGGCTAAGGTTCGACTAGCCTTCAGATTTAGCATAATCGGCACATCACCAAACTGCATAT
>SKHL01000125.1 GCA_007116995.1 Limnochordia bacterium | reverse complement strand
TGATCATTTGCAGCACTTGCCCTATAGCTATCACGTGCAAGCAGAAACCGGGGATTTAGTACAACGGTGTACATCCGATGTGGATACGGTGCGCAGATTTTTGGGAATGCAATTTGTCGAGGTGGGTAATGCCATATTCATGCTCACCTTCGCCACGATCATTATGGTGTCCTTAGATGTACGGATGACCTTGGTGTCATTAGCGGCTGTTCCCCTGATTTTTGGATTCGCTGTGCTCTTCTTTCTGAAAGTAAAGAAAGCATTCCAACTCTCTGATGAGGCCGAAGGCGCTATGACCACGGTTTTGCAAGAGAACCTAACAGGGGTGCGAGTGGTGCGAGCATTTGCCAACCAAGATTACGAGATTGGTAAGTTCGAGATGAAAAACAAAACTCACCGAGATCTAACCTACCGTTTAATCTGGTTATTAGCTTGTTATTGGTCCACGTCGGATTTCCTCGCCCTAACCCAAATTGCCGCTGTAGTGGTTGCAGGTGCGTATTACTCCGCAACCGGAGCTATCACGTTAGGAACCTTGGTGGTATTTACTACCTATGTGGGCATGCTTTTATGGCCAGTACGCCAATTAGGTCGCATCCTGACAGATATGGGGAAAGCTTTAGTCGCTGTTAAACGGATTCAAGAAATACTGGATCAACCCAGAGAAAATCTGGAAGAGAGCGGAGAAACACCAAAGATTACCGGTGATATCATATTTGAAAACGTTAGCTTCGAATATGAAGATGGAAAGCCGGTGCTTGATAACATTAGCTTTCATGTTAAGTCTGGGCAAACAGTGGGTATCTTAGGCCACACAGGCTCAGGTAAAAGCTCATTAATTCAGTTGTTAGGAAGATTATACGATTACCAAAGAGGTTCGATTCGCATTGATGGTCATGAGCTTAAGATGCTGGATAAACGATGGGTTCGCAAAAATGTGGGTATTGTTCCGCAAGAACCTTTCTTATTCGCTAAGACCATTAAGGAAAACATTTCTTTGGCCGCAAACAATATTGCAGATCAGGACCTAGAGGATGTAGCCAAAGCTGCATCGGTCCATGACGTCATTCTCAAATTTGATAAGGGTTATGATACCCTAGTAGGTGAACGAGGTGTATCAGTTTCCGGCGGACAGAGACAGCGGATCGCCATCGCTCGGGCTTTAGTTAGTAATAGCCCTATCCTAGTGTTTGATGATTCATTAAGCGCAGTGGACACCGAGACCGACGTAGCCATTCGCAAATCCTTAAAACAACGGCGCGCCAATACCACTACCTTCTTAATCTCCCATAGAATAGCTAGTTTATCAGAAGCAGATCTGATCCTTGTCTTTGATCATGGGAGGATTATCCAACAAGGAACCCATCAAGAGTTAATTACCAAACCCGGTATCTATCAACGGGTCTGGGAAATGCAGAATAGTACTAAAGACTTACAGGTAGCGGTCCAGATGTAGGAGTTGATTAGAATGAGTATGCAAGAACAAGAGTACCAAGAAAAATTTGACCTATCCCTATGGAAAGAGATACTACGCTATGCCAAACCCTATAAAAGACACCTGATTGCGTTAGGTATCGTCATGATCTTTGTCGCTAGTATCGATGCAGCATTTCCATATATGACTAAGGTCGCCATTGATCAGTTTATCATTCCCCGCACCACAGACGGTGTCTGGGGTTTGGCACTAATCTATGCTATCTTAGTCATTTGGCAAACTATTAATGTTTACCTGTTGATATCGATCGCCGGTAAGATAGAAACCGGCTTAACCTACACCATTCGTAGAGTTGGTTTTCAACGGTTGCAGGAACTCTCTTTTTCCTTTTATGATACCAAGGCCGTTGGTTGGCTGATGGCGCGGATGACCTCAGATAGTGAGCGTTTGGGCGAAATCGTATCTTGGGGCTTAGTAGATATGGTTTGGGGAGGCACCTCCATGATTGCTATCATGAGCGTGATGCTATACTTAAATTGGAGGTTAGCCTTAATCACACTAGTCGTAATTCCGTTTTTAGTGGTACTGAGTCTCTTCTTTCAAAAACGAATTCTACGGCAACATCGTAATGTTAGAAAAATAAACTCTCGTATTACCGGCGCGTTTAACGAAGGAATAACCGGGGCGAAAACCACGAAGATTTTGAATCGGGAGACGAAAAATCTAGATGAGTTTGTAGAGGTAACAGCAGATATGCGCCGTTCCGCTGTGAGAGTGGCTATCTACTCATCCCTGTACCTCCCAATCGTATTAACCTTAGGGAGCATTGGCACGGCCTTAGCCTTAGGTGTAGGTGGCGCAGGTGTAATGCGCGGGGCTGTTAGTTATGGTGTACTTGTGGCTTTTATAACATATACCATTCAATTCTTTGAGCCTGTGCGGGAATTAGCCCGGATTTTTACTGAGTTACAAGCTGCCCATGCATCGGCGGAACGAGTCTTGTCCATGATTAACACAGAACCAGACATTAAAGATAGTGCAGAGGTAGTCAAAGAATTTGGAGAAGCCCAGCATCCCCAAATGGAGAAGTGGCCGCTAATGACAGGTAATGTTACCTTTAAACACGTCTCCTTTGCCTATAATCCTGATGAACCCGTGCTAGACGATTTTAACCTAGAGGTGAAATCCGGGCAAACCATTGCACTAGTGGGTGAAACTGGTTCAGGAAAGAGTACCATCGTTAACCTAGCCTGTCGATTTTATGAACCCACAAAAGGCGAGATTTTCATTGATGGTGTGGAGTACCGGAAACGCCCGCTGCTTTGGCTTCATCATAATTTAGGCTATGTACTACAGAGCCCACACCTCTTTAGCGGGACCATAATGGAGAATATTCGTTATGGACGGCTAACAGCCACAGATGACCAGGTAATTGAAGCAGCCAAACTAGTTAATGCTCACCAATTTATTACTAAATTAGAAAAACAGTACCAGTCCGAGGTGGGTGAAGGAGGGAGCATGCTATCCACAGGCGAAAAGCAACTCATCTCATTCGCCCGGGCTGTTGTGGCAGATCCTCGTATTTTCGTCTTGGATGAAGCCACTTCCTCGATTGACACGGAAGCTGAACAACTGATCCAAAACGCGATTAGCAAGGTGTTGCATGGTCGCACTAGCTTTATTATCGCCCACCGGCTCTCCACCATCCGATCTGCGGATCGGATCCTAGTAATCCGTGACGGGAAGGTGCAAGAGGAAGGCACACATCACCAGTTGATGAGTTTAGGTGGATACTACTATCGGCTCTACACGAACCAGTTCTTAGAAGATCAAGGAAAGCAACTACTTAAGGCCGAATGATTCAGGATTCAGACCTAAGATACGTACCGCCATGTCGTCCAAGATCCGTTGACGACATGGCGGTTTGCCTAAAAATCTCTATACATCTTCCAGAAAAGAATCCATGGATCAAGCATCACAGTTTCACCTAAATCCTCAATCTTAAACACAAAATGACTGTGCTCATGAGAACTAACCCATACTCCAGCCCCGCGAGCCATCTGTTCTCCCTTTGTCGTGGCCATAATCTTCTCTTGGTCCAAGTCCACCAACGGGAGAAAAACAAGAACCACACTGGGATGTGATCGATCTCAATTTAGAGCAATATATGGGGCAATCCCCATGTAGACAGGGAACGGAGTTAACTATAGATTATCTGATTCTGTCGAGCTACGGTGCATTTGTAATTAAACTCGGTGATTTAAAATATCGGTATTGCGGTTTATTTGGAAATGAAAATGAGCCCTATTGGACTCATGTTTTATTTGGAAGAATGTTTCTCCCCTTTGTTGGCTCCCTTGGAACAGTAGCCTATCAATTTGGAAACCCCATGATCCAGGCCAAACGTTATGCCTCCACCATACGCAACAAGTTGCCTAAGGATTTACAGGAATATCCGATTGTGCCGATAGTAGTTATCCAACCAAGAGTGAAAGCGATCAATATAAGACAGCGAAAAAAGGGTTCATGGATCATATATCCTTGTTCCTTAGATAACTAGACCTCGCCTCCCTATTGCTACATAAATAAAGTGTTCTCTGTAATTATAACTGATTGACTGCCCTTTTTAGTAATCGTATGTCTGCATCGTGCTCATGTAGTGTTACGTTAATAGGCTTTAACCCATTTCTTAAATCGACAATCGACTCTGTACTGTGACGAACGTCGACTCTTAACTCCGCTGTCTCTTGCTTAAGTTCTGTGCGTAGATTATCCATATCTTGTTTTAACTCTGTGCGTAGATTATCCATATCTTGTTTTAACTCTGTGCGTAGATTATCCATGTCTTGTTTTAACTCAATACGTAGGTTATCCATTTCTTGCCGAATATTGGAGAACTGCTTGTCCATATGGATATAGAGACCTTCGAGAAGATCAAGGATCTTATCACTTTCTTGTTTTTCCATAATAACCTCCATTCATCTCCCTAGAGGAATATAAATGTAGACTTCGACAATAAGTTAATAACTCCTTCTGTTTTCCTTAAAACCACGTTACTCAAGGATGGTCCTCTGGTAGGTGGACTGTTTTAGCCAGGATTCATTTACGGTCACGCCCCAGCCAGGTCCATCTGGGATTCTAACCTTACCATCTTCAATCGTCAGGGCTGGATAGAATAAGTCTTCCGTCCATTTCGTAGGCTCGATAGAGTACTCCAGATATGGTCCGGCATTAGGAATCGCCGCTAGCATATGCATAGTGAATAATGTTACCATAGATAGATTAGCTGCGTGGGGCGTACAGGGTTTTCCTCGTTCAGCAGCCATTTTGGCAACGTCTAGCGCTCGCGACAACCCACCTATATAGCAGATATCAGGTTGGACAATGTCGACCGCGTCCATGGCGATCATCCGCCGAAATTGAGCTAAGGATGTATCCTGTTCACCCCCGGCTACTGGCACCTCTAGAGCATCGGCCACTTGTGCACCCCACTCGATTTCCCAATATGGACAAGGCTCCTCGAAATGACAGACACCGTAGTCTTCTAGCATCTTGCCTACTTCAATAGCCTTTGCTGGAGTATAACAGCTATTGGCGTCTACATGAATGGCGATATCGTCCCCTACTGCCTTACGCACTGTGGCCACTAGCTGTTTGGTACGCCCTGGCCATTGATCTTGATCGTGACCACATACCTTCCCAATTCGTATCTTAAACGCCTTATACCCTAATGTATCTCGCAACCGTACAAGCCGATTCCCCTCATCCTCTGGTGTAATATCCCGTCGCATACTAGAACCATAAGCAGCCACACAAGGATTACTTCCCCCGAGCAACTGATACACCCCTTTATTCTGCATCTTACCGAGAAGATCCCAAAGTGCTGTATCTAATCCAGCTAATGCACGACGCACGTAGGAACCAGGGAATTTGTACTCCCCCTCAATAACAGAATTAATAAGTCTATTAATCTGCAAAGGGTTACGACCGATCGCGTATGGAGCCACCTGACGGTGGAAAACCATTGCAGAGATATCTGCATTCTTCGGAGACATCTGTCCGATTCCCTCGGCACCTTCATCAGTCGTTACTCGGACAAAACCAACACTGTTCTGAGCATAGGTTTCCAATGCTGTTATCTTCATTTGAAAACTCCTTTCTCTCTCATTGCAGGAGATCAGGTAGATATACGTAATAATAATAGTTAACATGCATTTAAGGAGGGTCTAGCAATGCCACAAGCAGAACTTAGTCTCTGGATTGCTTTAGCGGCCGGCCTAGCTTCTTTCTTTTCACCCTGTGTATTACCCTTAGTACCCACCTATATGGCCTATATTACTGGCTACTCAGTTAATGATATGTCCACAAACCACAACCTGAATCGGAAGTGGATCCTCACTAATGCCCTCCTGTTCATACTAGGCTTTAGTGTGGTTTTCATTCTCTTCGGGCTATCTGCTAGTTTCTTTGGCCGACTGCTTTTATTCCAACGCTTTACCTTACAAAAAATCGCAGGAGTCGTGGTCATTCTCTTCGGGCTACATAAGATCGGTCTCGTCACTCTGCGACCTTTACTCCGTGAAAAACGGTGGTCAAGGCCTTTGGGCAAAGCGAGCTTAATTAACTCATTGTTACTAGGAATCGCTTTCTCCCTCGGTTGGACTCCCTGTGTAGGACCTGTGTTAGGAACCATCTTAGTACTAGCGGGGACAGAAGCCAATTTAGGTAGTGGTGCATTATTGCTAATTACCTATTCCTTCGGCTTAGCTATCCCCTTTTTTCTCACGGCTTTGGGAATATCCAGCATGGCAAAATATTTGGGTAAAGTGAAACCGTACTTAGGAATCATCGAGATTCTTAGCGGTGTTTTACTTATTATTGTCGGCGTCTTAGTTTATACTAATTACTTCCAACGACTAGCCATCTTGCTCTCCTAACCCACGAAGGAGATATGCTCGTTACAGCTTCCATATCTGTTCATTATACTCCTTAATGGTGCGGTCACTAGAAAAACGACCAGCATGGGCTATATTTAATATTGCCTTCTCCCACCAAGCGGCCGGATCTTGATAGGTTCGGTCTATTTCCTTGTGAGCTTGACTATAGCTCTCAAAATCTTTTAAAACAAAATAGGGATCAGCCATATGACCATGAAGCAATCCCGAATAAATATCCTGAAACATACCTTCTATTTCTACTGGTATAAATCCATTGACCAGCTGATTTAAGACCAGATGAATCTCTGGACTATCTTGATAGATCTCTATGGGATAATAATTTCCCTTTTGATAATACCGCTCAACTAATGCAGATGTAAGCCCAAAGATAAAGATATTCTCTGATCCTACTTCCTCTTCAATCTCCACATTCGCCCCATCAAGAGTACCTATGGTTAGTGCACCATTAAGCATAAATTTCATATTCCCTGTTCCTGAGGCTTCTTTTCCCGCAGTAGATATCTGCTCGCTCACATCGCTAGCAGGAATGATTAACTCGGCCAAAGAGACTCGATAATTCTCTAAGAAAACGACTTTGAGTTTGTCCTTTATCCGCTTATCTTCATTAATCATCTGTCCAACGTTATGAATGAGTTTAATAATTAGCTTAGCCATATGATAGCCCGGTGCTGCTTTTGCGGCAAAAATAAAGGTGCGCGGATGCATCTGAATTTCTGGGTTGTCGCGTATTTGATTATATAGACTCATGATATGCAAAATGTTGAGTAGCTGCCGCTTATACTCATGAAGCCGCTTTATCTGTACATCGAAAATAGATGATGGATCAACCGCTATCTGATTGTGTTTCTCGATATATTCTGCTAGTTTCTTTTTATTATCTAATCGTACTTGAGCTAACTGTTGCTGGACTTGACTATCCTTAGCATAGGAACCAAATTCCTTAAGTTCCATGGGGTCGAGAATCCAACCATCTCCTATTTTATCTGTAACTAGCTGGGCTAACCTAGGATTAGCCTTC
>SKHL01000297.1 GCA_007116995.1 Limnochordia bacterium | reverse complement strand
GATCGATAATAGTGCATAGATCCTTTCCTTCCCAACCACAATGGGCTAGGGCTTTTACACAACGGGAATGAAAACGACAACCATTTGGCAGATCAATGGGATCCGGAATCTCTCCCCGAGGATCCACTCGCTCCCGAATGCCGTCTGGATCAGGGATGGGTACAGCTGCTAACAGCATCTGGGTATAGGGGTGTTCTGGTGATCGAATCACCTTTTCGGTCTCCCCTATCTCCATTATCTTACCAAGATAGAGAATAGCTGTGCGATCACAGATATAACGGATGGTGGCTAAATCATGAGATATATAGATCACAGCCACATCTAACTCATCGCGCAGGCGTAGTAACAAATTCAGGATGCCAGCACGCACCGAGACATCTAACATGGATACAGGCTCATCGGCTATAATAAATTTAGGTTCAATGACAATAGCTCGTGCTAGAGCCACCCGCTGGCGCTGGCCTCCTGAAAGTTGATGGGGATAGCGATCCATATAATATTCCACCGGGGTTAACTCTGCTCTCTCAAGTGCTAGCTTTACTAATGTCATCTGTTCATCAAAATCTTTGCCGATGTTGTGGATCTTTAGTGGTTCTAGAATCGTATTAAATATGGTAAACCGTGGGTTTAGGGTTCCGTAAGGGTCTTGAAAAACCACCTGCATATTTCGCCGAAACTCCTTAAGTTGCTTCATTGACTTCCCGGAAACAGAACTTCCCATATACAGGATACGACCTTCTGTGGGCAGCTGCAAACAAGAAACCAACTCACCAAGTGTGCTCTTACCTGAGCCGCTCTCTCCGGCAAATCCTAATATTTCCTGATTACGAACCTCGAATGACACCCCATCAACCGCACGCAAATGAGTGTTTTTCCCCTGGCGCTTAAACATACTCGTCTTGACAGGGAAATATTTTTTAACATCAACTACCTCTAACACATTATCGACAGCCCGTGTTCTAACTGCTTGAACTTCTCGATTGGTATCAGGGTTCCAAGTGCTAGGCATCGCTGCCTCTGATCTGAATTTCTCGACTCGCTCTGTATAATGGCATAACACCTCATGACCCGGTGCTACATCAACGTTCGGCGGCTCTTTGCTACAAAGATCAGTAGCAAAGGGGCAGCGGAACCGGAAGCGACATCCCTGTAATTCTAAGGACAAATCAGGTGGCGAGCCCGGAATGGATATCAAATCTCCTGTGGCTGCTTCTAACGTAGGAAATGCATTTAGTAATCCTAACGTATACGGATGATACGCTTTTCTAAAAACTTCCTGTGTGGTTCCTTGCTCGATAATCTTTCCAGCATACATAACAGCCACCCGTTGGCATATCTCTGCCACAACAGAAATATCATGAGTAACTAGAATCAACGATGATTGAATCTCTTGCTGTAGCTTAACAAATTGGCTTAGAATCCCATCTTGCACCACTACATCAAGGGCTGTGGTCGGCTCATCAGCGATGATCAGATCTGGGTTTAAGGCCAAAGCCATAGCAATAACTACACGTTGTTTCATCCCCCCAGATAGCTGGTGTGGATAATCAAATAACCGCTTTTTCTCTAACCCAACCATTCCAAACAATTCTACAGCTCGCGCCATCGCTGCTGATTTCGTCGTAGATCGATGGGTGCGAATGGCCTCGATTATCTGATCCTCGATTTTGTAAACAGGATTTAGTGCATTCATGGCACTTTGGGTAACCATGGCTACCTGCTGCCAGCGCACCTTATTAAGTTCTGTCTCACTCATCTGAGCTAAATCATGTCCATTAAAGATTATCTCTCCATCGACAATGCCGGCATTTGAGGGTAAAATCTGATTAATCGATTTTGCTGTAGTAGTTTTCCCACAGCCACTTTCACCTACTAGCCCCAGGTTTTCCCCCTTTTCCAGTTTGAATGAAACTCCGTCTACTGCTTTTACCAACCCACTATCTAGTGCATAATAGGTTTTTAGATTACGGACGTCTAGGAGCACGATTATTCCCCCCTCGCAAACGTGGATTCGTCAGCACTTCTAAGGAACGAGAGACCAAAAACACAGATACTACCGTAATACATATAAATATCCCAGGGGGGATTACCCACCACCAGGCTGTTCGCCAAGCTCCTGATAAACGAGCGGCATGTAGGATTGTTCCCCAACTATAGACCTGTGGGGGTCCAAGGCCGAGAAAACTCAAGGTAGCTTCAGCCGTGATCGCATATCCCATGGCTACTGCTAATTGCAAGAATGCTAGGGGCAGAATATTAGGAGCGATATGCACTAACATAATGCGAATGTTACTAGCTCCAGCCACTTTGGCCGCTTTAATAAAGGGTCGCTCTACAATGGTTAGCACTTGAGAGCGAATGATCCGCGCATTTGTCCGCCAAGTTAATAAACCGATAGCCAGTATAATAATCCATAAACTCGGCTTAAAAATGAGCACTAAAATGATCGCAAAAGGTTCTAGTGGTAACCCATACATAACATCCACAATACGCATGAGTATATTATCCACCCGCCCACGGTAGTATCCAGCTACTAATCCTACTGTAAGACCTAGTATATTAACTACCAAAGCTGCTAATATGCCTACTAATAGTGCTGTACGAGAACCATACATAACCTGGCTCCAAATATCTCGTCCAAGATGCGTAGTCCCAAAGAAATGCTCTCTCGACGGTGGTGCTAATTCATTGATATAAGGATCTGTCCCAAAAGCTAACGCTTGGCCATCGATACCACTAATTCCACGAAAATCACGCCGATAGCCTAATCGCAGTACCTCCCATTGATTACCTTGATACTCCAACACAATACCTCGAATTCCTACAATGTAGGCTTGGTCAGCAGAAACAAAAGTGACCCCCCGTAGTTCTCGGGACTCTGGACTTCGCATAGTATACCAATTCTGTCCATCATATCCCATAATAGTGCCTCGCTCGCCAATAGCAAAGCCTATATCAGCAGAATACAACTGAACTGCATTTAACCTGCGAAAAGTCGCATCTGTAAATCCTCTATAGGTCGGGCCGCTGAAGGATCCGTTTTCATAGTGAAGAATAGTACCTCTATCACCAACTATTACTCCCGCTTCCTCTGATGTTAAGCTAACACTACGGAGGGTATTGCTGTTATTTGTTGCCAAGGCAGTCCAGAACTGCCCATCCCATGATAGCACCGTACCGCTTTGGCCTACGACCAATGCTTTTTGGGCTGATGCCACCGCTACGCCATAAAAATGTACATTCGTGGGAGTTTCCACCTGGTTCCACTCTGTTCCGTCATACTGCAATATTGTTCCGTGCTCTCCTACGGCAATGGCAAACCCCGGTGATGATGCATCTACAGCCCATAGATTATGCTCCGTAGGGCTATCGACGGTTACCCAACGGTCTCTATCACTCATGTGTAAGATGGACCCTGCCGTGCCCACTGCAAGGGCATTAGTCTCATCAACCCATGCTAGAGCATTAAGGGGTGTGTCCCCAACTTGGGAAGGAGTGTCCCACTGGGAATCTCCAAAGCGGATGACGATCCCTTCCACTTTTTCATTCATCACATTTGGATCATGAGTGGCTAGCAGAGGTGCAAAAATGGTCATCAGAAGAATTAAACCAAATATCACTGCACCAGGTCTTCCTAACGGATCTGACCAAATAGTTTTTATGGGTAGGAACACCGATTCCAAGAAGGGGCGTAGCTGTTTCTTTCGTCGCTGCCAGAGATTACCCTGACGCTTGTGTTTCTCTACATTCGTTGACATTTATCTCCCCTCCCCTTTAGTGACTACCCGAGGATCTAAGTAGCCATAAACCATATCTGCTAAAAAATTCATCAGCAAAACCATCCCAGCCATTAACATAAATGAAGCTTGTGCCATGGGATAATCACTAGTTCGAACAGCCTGAATCATTTCTCGTCCTAACCCTGGCCAGGAATAGACAACCTCCACGACAACCTGCCCGCCAACAGCCATCCCTACTGTAATGGCTGCTTGTGTCACCACCGGTAATAAGGCATTCCGAGCCGCGTGTTTAAACATGATTGTACGAGGGCTTAATCCCTTGGCTTGGCATAGCTCAATATAATCCTCTCCCATTACCTCTAACATGGTATTACGCATAATCAACATGGGGAGTCCCAGATAGTAGAGGGCAATAGTAAGAGCTGGCAGAATCAGATGCCATAAGTAATCAAGGGTGAAAATCTTAGTTAGAAAATTATCCGCATCATAAGGCACCGTTCGCATTCCACTAGTGGGTAACACACCCCACCAGATGCCAAAGACCATGATAAATATCATACCCGTCCAAAAGACAGGGGCAGATCGTAAAAATAACCCAGATACAATACCAGAAAACTCTATTCTAGTACCTCGTTTCCAGGATAATATTACACCTAGGACCGGACCAATGGTATAGGATATAAGAATAGCCGGTAGCATTAAAACGATAGTATTAAGGAATTTCTCCATTAGAATAGGAAAAACCGCTGCTTTATAGTGAAAGGATACTCCAAAATCACCCTGCAAGAAATTCCTCAGATAAATAAAGTATTGTACCCATAAAGGCTGATCGAGACCAAAGCGAGCTTGTACCATGGCCTGCTCTTCCGCGCTTAACCCCTCAACGACTAGAGCCGCTGTTGGATCTGGCAACCCCAAACGAAATAAGAAGAAGAGCACAGTCAAAATCACCCAATAAGTGAGCAACAGCTGCACAATTCGTTTAAGTATAAACTCACCTTTACCCATAAGCTCACTCCATTTCTTTCTATAGGAATTAAAAGAGGGAGAGATACCCCTCCCTCTAAAGCACCCCTAACGTCAAATGACATAGGGATCAACTTTTAGTGCTTTACTGACATTTAGGAAAGTTTAATCTACCTTCACCATCAAGCCAATATCCTGCTTCTTCTAACACCTGCTTCGCTTTACTTAAATCATACTCAAAAATCGGTACATCAGGATTATGCCAAAACGCATTTACTGGTGCGATAATTGAGGTTCCTCGCTCGCCGCGACCATCAAGCAATACATTAGCTAATGTTTCATGAGGGATCGCATGAGCTAAAGCTCGGCGAAATGCCACATCGTCCAATGCTGGTAACCGTAGATTATAGGTCATATGATAGTAGCCAAAGTCTGGTACACTAACAACCTGAAGGTGATCCTCGTTCTCAGCTAGGGTGATTTGAGCAGGCTCTAATCGCCACGCAGTCATGTCGATTTCTTTGGTGATTAAACCAGTGTATACACCCTCTGAATCTGCATAGATGATATAGTCAATGGCATCAATAGCGATCTCATCAGCTTTAAAGTAATCCTCGTACTTAAGCAATCGCTTATACTCACCACGATCAAATCGATCGAACTTCATCGGACCACTACCAACTGTTGGTACGTCTTGCGGGCCTAATTGATTTGCTTGCTTAATATTCTCCCAAAGGTGCTTAGGAATAATCGGTATCTGACTTAGAGTAACAGTAATGAAAAACGCTGTTGGTTCCTTTAAGACAAAGTGCAGCGTGGTATCATCAATAATATCTACTCTATCTAGTGGTTGATAGAACGGACGGAAATAGGCGAAGTCTTGTTCCACAACGTAATCGTAGGAGAACTTGACATCTTCAACAGTTACAGGCATCCCATCATGGAAAGTCATTCCTTCACGTAGAACTACCTCAATGGTTACATCATCCACCGCTGACACACTCTCAGCTGCCCATGGCAGAGGCTCAATCTCTGGAGACAGGCGAACTAATTTGTCATAATAGAGACGCATGAATTTCCAGCCCCAAACAGTGGTGGAATCCAACGGATTAATATTGTCTGGCTCTTGTGTCGTTCCAATGGTCAATACTCGTTCGTCACCTAGCGGTTCTACCGTAAATGGAAGCCATTCATTATAGATAGCTTCACCAGCCATTGGGACAAAACCATCAAAAACATCTTTGTTATAGGCCACTACTTCGTCGCGATAGAATAGAACACTGAGCGGTTGCTCTTCCATAGCAATGGCTTGCATTTCCATGACATATTCTCTCCGTTTGTTCGCATCAAACTCCTTCCCTTGAAGATCAAATAACCGATCATATTCAGGGTTTGAATATCCACCAGGGTTATTCCCTCTTAGATCCGCTTGTCCGGAATGGAACGTCCCTAAGAAATGCTGGGGATCTAGCCGATCTACGCGTCCGGACCATCCCACAATAGCTAGCTCAAAGTCCTGTTGATTATAAAAGGTTTCAATGAGCGTACTAAACTCTGTCGGTTGTACATTCACCTTTATCCCTAGCTTGGCCCAATCCTCTTGAATGAGAAATGCTGCTTCATAGCGAATCGGATCATAGCCCTCCGTGGTCGTAATAATCGTAAACTCTGGAACTTGTGTGGCACTAACTGCACTACCTAGACCAAAGAACATCAATAAACAAATAAGCACTACCAATTTTGTACTCATACACCCAACTCCTCTCGTTTTAACCTACAATTCCACTTATAATCAAGAATCCCTGCCTTATAGGACTAGAAATGCAATTCCTCGTCCTAAAAATACATGCATTCGCAATTATATACTTCTCCTGTATCCCGCACTTCTGTGATACGAGTTGATCTTGCTATAATGTTTCCGGGATGTTAAATATTAAAAATTCCCAAATGAACCTAGGATATCTCAGTTTAAAAGAGAAGAATAATAAGGGTTGTTTTTACAGAAGTTAGATTAAAAGGAGGATATATACATGCCTTTAGTTTCAATGACAGAAATGCTCAATAGAGCAAAAGAGGGTAAATATGCTGTTGGTCAATTCAACATTAACAATTTGGAATTTACCCAAGCTATACTGCAAGCTGCGCAAGAAGAAAAGGCTCCTGTAATCTTAGGTGTCTCTGAGGGAGCTGCTCGCTACATGGGTGGCTTTAAGTTGATCGTGGGTATAGTCACAGCCCTATTAGAGGAGTACAAAATCACTGTCCCTGTAGCCATTCATCTAGATCATGGTTCTAGCTTTGAAAAGTGTATTGAGGCAATCCATGCTGGGTTTACCTCTGTAATGATTGATGGATCCCACTTCCCACTAGATGAAAATATTGCCTTAACGAAACGAGTTATTGATGTAGCACATACCCTAGGGGTATCGGTGGAAGCAGAGCTTGGTCGCATCGGAGGTCAGGAGGATGATCTAACGGTTGATGATGCTGACGCCGCTTATGCAATCCCAGCGGAGTGTGCACGACTGGTATCCAAAACAGGTGTAGACTGCTTCGCCCCTGCACTTGGCTCAGTACATGGTCCTTACAAAGGCGAACCCAACCTCGGATTTGAACGAATGGAAGAGATTAGAAACCTAACTAATCTTCCTTTAGTACTCCACGGTGGAACAGGAATTCCAACAAAGGATATTACTAAGGCTATATCTCTGGGAACATCAAAGATTAATGTAAACACAGAGAGTCAGCTATCTTCAGCGGCAAAAGTACGCCAAGTATTAGCAGAAAATGCTGATCTATATGACCCTCGTAAATACTTAGGCCCTGCCCGTGATGCAATTAAGGCTACCGTAATTAATAAAATGCGTGAGTTTGGCTCATCAAATAGAGCATAATAAAGTAAAACCCTCTACTTTCTGATATAGTAGAAAAGCAGACCTGGAACCATATCAGGGCTGCTTTTCATCATCTACCAGCGCTCTAGTGTGGCCATGAATTGCTGGGCCGATTGAAACCGTTTGTCTGGTTCGTTTGCCATCCCTTTTCTGAGGATTCGTTGCAGTACTGGGTCATCTAAAACGATTTTCTCATCCCTCTTTGGTAGCGAGCGTTTCATCAACCAGTAGCATAATCTGGCTACCGAATATAGATCCGCATTAGCATATAGAGTAGTTGGAGCCCATCTTTGTTCTGGAGGGCGAAAATTCACTGTCCCACCAGCCCGGTTTGATCGCCAATGATGATGGCGTCTTTTGCGAAGACTCCCTCCAAAATCAACGATCTTTACTGTTTTCGGATCATCTCCATTGATTAGGATATTGTGATGAGCGATATCATAGTGTAGTATTCCTTTGTCATGAAGATGCCTCAATCCTTTTAGAATCTGTAATGATATGGCTACAGCTAATTCCGGAGACCGTTTAGGGCCTCCTTTCGGATAATTCAGGCGTACTCCTGCTACAAACTCCATCACAATATGAGCTAGGTTACGCTCATATATTAAGTCATAGTATTTAGGTAAATTGGGATGGGTACGGTAGGAGCGCATGACTCTAGCCTCATTGGCTCCTTGCCTAAGATTTGGTGACACCTTGATGGCTACCATGCGCTCTGCCTGATTATCATAGGCTCGGTAGAGGTGATTAGACCGTTTCATAATTGCGGGTAGATAAATCGTGTATTGGTGCCATTGCCTAGTTTTCCCTTCCAATTGGATGTCTCCTTTCAGGATTGTGTTTTACCCTACTATGCTATTAACCCTTATCAGAACTGGTGTCACCGGGCTTGCGAATATCTCTTGATCCCAGAGTGTGCTGTTTTATGTCACCCGTTATCGAATCAAGTAAAAACTGAGAGAAGGAGTTGTTTATTAGTGGATAAAAATGATGGTATGAATTATGCGCCACAGGGAAGGCCCAACCCTGTTTGCAACCCCGGCGACTTTCCCTTTGCGGCTATCGCCTTGGACCACGGTCATATTTTTGGGATGTGCAATGGCTTAATCGAGGCAGGGGCTAATCTTAAGTGGGTCTACGATCCGGATCCTAATAAGGTCAAAAATTTCGTCAGTAAGTATCCCCAAGTGAAAGTAGCTACTACCGAGTCTCAAATTCTAGAAGATCCAGAAATAAAACTAATCGCCGGGGCAGCCATAACCTCTGAGCGGTGTGGCCTAGGAATACGGGCGATGAAACATGGCAAAGATTATTTTACCGACAAAGCCCCCTTAACTTCCTTAGATCAACTTGCGCTGGCAAAAGAGACTGTGGCTAGTACGGGTATGAAGTATGCAGTATATTACAGTGAGCGGTTACATGTAGAAAGCGCTATTCATGCAGGCGATCTTATTAAAGACGGTGCGATTGGTCGAGTACTACAGGTCATTGGCTTAGGACCTCATCGCTTAAGTAAACCAAGTCGGCCTGACTGGTTCTTTAAGAAAGATAAATTCGGAGGGATTTTAGTAGATATTGGGTCTCACCAAGTAGAACAATTCCTCTATTATGGTGATTGCAGTGACGCCCAGGTGGTCTCTAGTAAAGTGGCTAACTACCATAACAAGGATTACCCTGAGTTTGAAGACTTCGGTGATGCGACACTAATTGGCAATAGCGGTGCGACCAACTATTTTCGAGTTGATTGGTTTACACCCGATGGGCTAAGCACTTGGGGTGATGGACGCACGATAATCCTCGGGACTGAGGGTTATATTGAGCTGCGCAAATACACGGATATATGTCATGACCGCCAGGGAGACCAGCTCTACCTAGTCAATAATGAGGGTGAACACCATCTATCCTTAGCCGGAAAAGTAGGCTATCCCTATTTTGGCCAACTCATTCTTGACTGCTTAAATCGAACAGAACAGGCCATGACCCAAGATCATACCTTTAAAGCAGCTGAGTTATGTGTAAAATGCCAAAATGTAGCTATACGAGTAGAGTAAGTGCGCTTAAACAAACTAATACATGAGCGCACAAGAGCCATGATTTAGAATCATGGCTCCTCTTACGGCAAAGCAGGTTAAAGGCATTAGTGAACTCCTATAACTAGAATACTTGTCACGTGGGCCTAAAAATTCCGCTTGACATCAGGTGCAGCTCATTGTAAAATGATAAAGTACTAGCGCCCGTAGCTCAGCTGGATAGAGTATTTGACTTCGAATCAAAGGGCCACAGGTTCGAATCCTGTCGGGCGCGCCACTTCTTTACCAGCTAAAAGCCACAATACTGTGGCTTTTTTTAATCCCGAAAATGCCAGAGTTACAACTCCCTGTCGTATCCTGGCTACCTTATGCTACTTTAAGAAAAGGAATGCTTTCTGATATGAAGCTAAAGGATCTAGGTGGTATCTAGGGCCCCTAGCTTCCGCTTATGGGAAGTCGGCTAGCGATTAAATACCTTTGCCACTAGATCCCCGATCATCAATCGAACCGGCCATCCATAGAAGATCAATAGATTTATGCAGAAGAAGAATAGTCCTAACCCGATTATCTCACTTCGTAGCTTAGGGTGATCTGTTTTAGAATCTTGCATCCCTAAGTACAGTAGTGCCAATGGCCAAAGAGGAAATAACGTCCAAGACATTATTAGCACCTGCTTGTTATCGAAAAAACACGAAACAGGGAACCAGAAGTAAGATTACCCTCTTCTTCACCAATCCTGCCACTATGGCTTTTTCTCTATCTTTTTTCAAGGAAATCTATGTTTTCTATCTAAATATAAGAAGGTAGCACACGCAATATTTTGATATTTAAGGAAGTTACGAAGGTGTACCGCTCAATGGCTTCTGCCTGACGACCATTAACCAAGGCAGAAGTAGTCATCGCAGGCCAGTCTACCCGTCATCATCCTCTAAACGCTAATTACCGGCTTAATAAACCCCACACAGACCCTAACTGATTTAGCCGGTATATTGAATTGAAAGGAGAGATCCTGAAGATGGAATTTTGTATATACAAGGACATTGACGGGTTTGCTAAAAAAGCACTTCCATACCTGGAAGCGGACGAGGTTAAAAACAACTTAGGATTAGGTATACTCATATCCCTGATGACAGCAAATAGTAAGGCCGATAACCCTCCATTCATGGCAATTATAGAGAATAACGATGGGATCCAGATGGTTATGTTGAGGACCCCTCCACATAATCTGATCTTAATAGGCCAGCATGAATCTCCAGTATTAGACTATACCATTGATGCATTGGCCAGCGCTTGCCCAGTAATTCCAGGTGTGATCGGAGCGGTACCTTTAGTTAATCAGTTTTCAGCCAAGTGGGCAAGAAAAACAGGATGCACAGTAGAAGACGAAATGAAACAGCGGATTTATAAGCTTGAGAAGGTTAATTTACGCCCAACTCCATCAGGATCACTGCGTAGAGCGGGCAGATCAGACACACCCTTAGTAACTACTTGGGTTAAGAACTTTTGGGCCGAAGCCATTGGTAGTGAGATGGTAGGCGACTATCTGAAATTGGCCAAACGATTAATCACAAATGGTAGTCTCTATATCTGGGACGACGGAAAACCTTTGTCTATGGCTGCTGCCACTCGACCTACGTCAAATGGGATAGTGGTAAACGGGGTGTATACCCCTCCTGAGCACCGAGGTCAGGGATACGCCACAGCCTGTGTCCAGGAGTTAAGTAAGCAACTCCTTACACAATATAGTTTTTGTAGTTTATACACAGACTTAGCTAACCCCACCTCCAATAGTATCTATATGAAGATCGGCTATACACCTGTGTGCGATTCTGCTGTTTATCGTTTTGTGACAGAGAGGAAGGACATATAGTCGTTCTCTAAGGAAAAAACCTTGTACTTCTGACTTCTTATTAAATCTCTCCTGCTTTTCTTAGGACTTCATTCATGCTACCAGTCCTATAACCAGCTAAGTCAAGAGTCACATATGTAAAACCTATATCCTTGAACTTGGTCGCCACCTGCTCGATTAAATTCTCGCTAAAGAATCTGAAAATATCCTTAGGAGCAACTTCTATCCGAGCGATCTCTCCATGGTGACGAACTCTTAACTGACGAAAACCTAGACCCAATAAGTACTCTTCTGCTTGATCGACCATTTTTAACTTGTCTGAAGTAATTTCGTGACCATAAGGAAACCTTGAAGACAAGCAAGCAAAAGCGGGCTTGTCCCATGTCGGTAGATCGAGATTACGAGACAGAACTCGAATATCGTTTTTAGTGAAGCTGTTTTGTTTTAAGGGACTTACCACCTTCAACTCTAACGCCGCTTGCATTCCAGGGCGAAAATCTCCCAGATCATCAAAATTAGACCCATCTGCTACATAACGAATTCCCCGTTTTTTAGCAACTTCCTCTACTTTCGTAAACAGGTTTTTCTTACAATAATAGCAGCGATTTTTTGGATTCTTAGCAAAACCTTGAATATCTAATTCCTCTGACTCAATGACAATATGAGTAATACCAATCTTCTTCGCTAACTCACATGCTTCCTTAAACTCTCGTTCCGGATATGTGGAGGATGTAGCAGTCACAGCGATGGCATTTTCACCTAACACATCGTAGGCAACCCTTGCTAGAAATGTACTATCTACCCCACCAGAAAACGCTACTGCGACACGTCCCAATTTCTCTAAGTATGCCATTAGTTCTTGATATTTTTTATCTAAGTTCATTTTAAAACCTCCATCTACATTTCAAAACTAAAGCATTTCTTCCTCAAAGGAGGGATTTCCCAGTTTACCTAGAATTCCACTCTATAGTGTCACGTCCAATTATAAAGGTGTTACACATAAATGGCAAGAGAGAGATAGTATCAAGTGTTTCGTGTCGGAGCACCAGTTGCGAATGCTCAGAACAAAGTCTCAGGAGACAAACCGTCCTCCAATGGGCTTGTAGGAGTATTCCTTTTACTATCACTAGGTTTTGGTAGCCAGTATATATTGACTGAAAACAAGGAGTTGAAAAAATGAAAGCAGAAGATATACGCCAGATTTTGACTAGTTTTCAAGCAGGAACACTTGACTTGGATGCAACCATGAAGAAGCTAAAAGATTTACCCTTTGAGGACCTCGGCTATGCAAAAGTAGATCACCACCGAGGATTACGAAACGGTTATCCCGAGGTAATTTTAGGTGAAGGCAAAAAAAAAGAACATATTAAAGGTATATTGGAAGCTATGTTACCCCACAATAACAACATCCTGATTACTCGAGTAGACAACGAAATTTATGAATACCTGAAACAGGATTTAACCGATTTAGAGTACATAGAACTCGCTAGAATCATTATTGTAAAAAAGCGAGATATCTGTGCAACGACCACCAAAATTCTAGTGGTATCAGCTGGTACGGCTGATCTGCCTGTGGCTGAAGAAGCCGCTATCACCGCCGAAGTTTTAGGTAATACCGTAGATAGATTATATGATGTAGGTGTTGCTGGAATTCATCGATTACTTGCTAGTAGAGATAAAATGAATCAAGCTAGTGTCCTAATAGTAGTCGCTGGGATGGAAGGTGCGTTGGCTAGTGTAGTCGGTGGTCTTGTAGACAAACCGGTTGTTGCAGTACCAACTAGTGTGGGCTATGGCGCTAGTTTCGGAGGATTATCTGCCTTATTAACCATGCTTAATAGCTGTGCTAGTGGTGTAGGAGTTGTGAACATTGATAACGGTTTCGGTGCCGGGTATCTAGCAAGCGCGATCAACAGGCAAATTGAACTCGCTAGTAAGGGAGGTCTTTAGGTTGAGCATTCTATACTTTGATTGTTTATCTGGCATCAGTGGAGATATGACAGTAGCTGCTCTACTAGATTTAGGAATTAGCGAAGAAACATTTCTTGCTGAGTTATCCAAGATCCATGTAGATGGATATTCTGTAAAAATAGACCGAAAACAGAAGAACGGCATCACCGGAACTGATCTCACTGTTATCATTGAAGAAGAATACCGCCATAATCACGATAATCATCATGGCAATCATAAACATGAACACCACAATGATCATCGCAATCTCCACGATATAGAACATATTATCGATAACAGTGAGCTTTCATCTCGAGTAAAGGAACTTAGCAAGGAGATCTTTAGTCATGTAGCTAAAGCTGAGGCTAAAGTCCATAACAAGCCTATAGAAGATATCCACTTTCATGAGGTGGGTGCTATTGACTCCCTGGTTGATACTATTGGAGCAGCAATCTGTATTGACTTACTTAGTATAGACGAAATTTACGCCTCTCCGTTGCACGTTGGGACAGGTTTTGTGAAATGTGCCCATGGAAAAATACCCGTTCCTGCACCAGCAACTCTAGAAATACTAAAAGGAGTTCCTATCTACTCTAGAGGAATCCGTAGTGAATTAGTTACTCCCACCGGTGCAGCTATTATTAAAGCATTAGCTAAGGATTTTGGGTCTTTACCTGAAATGGTTATTGAGGAGATAGGTTATGGTCTCGGTAAAAAAGATTTAGAGATTACAAACATCTTACGGGTACTCAAGGGCAAAAAAAAAAACTGATCGCCTTCTCATCTTAGAAACTAACATAGACGACATGAATCCAGAGATCTATACGTTTTTGTTTCCAAGATTACTTGAATCAGGCGCTCTAGATGTGTTTCTTACAAGCATCGTCATGAAAAAGAATCGCCCAGGAATAACACTAAGTGTCCTATGCAAGGAAAGAGACTGTGATGTCTTAGAAGAAATCTTATTTACTGAAACCACTACTCTTGGGTTGCGAAAATACCCTGTAGAACGAGATGAACTTGAGAGAGAACACATCAAAGTCAGCACCAAATACGGCCAATTCACCGTTAAGGCAGCCTATAAGAATGGCAAGCTATTGAAGTATGCCCCAGAATACGAGGAATGTAGTCAGGCGGCATTACATCACGGTGAACCTATTCGTGAAATTTATAATGAGGTATTACTCTGTGCAAGGCACATAAGAGACTAGAAATCCTATGTAAGTCAAGAAAGAAAAACAGGAGACTATTCTAGTTTCAGTTAGCCTCCTGTTCTCTTATCTACTTTTGATCAACCTCATTATCATATAACAGAGTATCCATCTTCCCAAACAACACCCTTTTCCTGCAATTTTGGCTGCAGCTAGCTGTTGTGCTCCCCGAAAACCTGTCTTGCAGAACTGTGCGGGCCAGTTGATAATCGGATTCGACTTAGTATCAGCCCCAGATTTATGCTATTAACTTACCACATTAACAGACTGACCGTCTAAAAATGACTTCAAGCTATCCACAGCAATATTCATCAGCCGTTCTCTTGACTCCCTCGGAGCCCAGGCGATATGAGGGGTAACGATACAATTTGGTGCATGGATTAAAGGATTATCAATACTAGCCGGTTCGCTAGATAGTACATCCACAGCAACGCCTGCTACCTTACCACTTGCTAAGGCGGCTGCTAAGTCTGCTTCATTAATTAAGGGTCCTCTAGCTGTGTTGATAATGATTACCCCATCTTTCATGGTGGAAATAGAATCCTCGTTAATCATTTCTTGATTACTCTCCGTCAGTGGGCAGTGCAAACTAATAATATCCGCCCCCGCAAGCACGGTATCCAAGTCAGAATACCGCATGGTTTCGCTCTCTAGCTTATCATCTGGATACATATCATAAGCTAATACCCTCATCCCGAAAGCTTGAGCTATCTTACCTGTAGCCTGACCTATCCGGCCGTACCCAATAATCCCTATAGTCTTCCCTACCAGCTCTATCAATGGGTAGTTCCAAAAGCAAAAATCGGGACACTTGGCCCAATCACCTGCTTTAACCGCCTCACTATGAGAGCCCACATGATGACATATCTCTAACAACAAGGCAAAGACAAATTGGGCCACGGCATCTGTACCATAAGTGGGAATGTTCGTCACAGTAATCCCTAGCTCTTTGGCCGCCCCAACATCCACTACATTATAGCCTGTAGCTAACACACCTACATATTTAACCGACGGTAACGCAGCCAGCGTCTCCCTTGACAATGGTGTTTTATTCGTAAAGATAACCTCCGCATCACCAACTCGCTCAAGAATGTCACCCACTGATGTACGTTCAAAAACTTTCAGATTGCCAAAGTGGCTTAATCTATCCCAACTAAGATCTCCTGGGTTTAATGTATATCCATCTAGCACGACGATTTTCAATCTATTCTCCTCCTATTCTGGTAAACAAATATCTTTAAACTCCATCCTAAGACGGAGCGAAAACACATCCTCAGTCTGTTAAAGCTTTCTCGCTGGTGAGGTATACTTAACTCATCAAAACAAACCAAGGAGGAATTCCCATGTTTGACAACTACACTCACTTCTTTGCTATCAGCCATATCCATCATAACGAAAAAGCATCCTATACAAAAGCAAAGGCGTCAAGACGTTCGTTAGCAGTACTCAGTTTACTTAGCTCTATCTTTAAAGAAGTAGCCCACTAACCGGACTGCTTCTTTTTTCTTTGCCCCCTTAGCCTATGTCCACCCGCACAGGAGCTAGTTTCTTTACTATCTGCATCCCCGGTGTTGCTTGGACGACAACGCCATTGCCGTCATGACTCTTCCATGTCCATGAAAATGCCTCTGTATACCGTGCTCCTAACACATATTAATACATCTGTTCTGTAAACATTTCACCTCTTAGTTAATACTCTTCCTTGCTCGAGTTATCAAACTCACCACCTTTACTTCCATTATTTACCCAATACCTACTTTACAGAACATCAGGCGTACTGTGAGGTGAAAGGTATATAAATTGTGTTTTGTATCCAAATATAGACAAGTATACACTTCGACTAAATAGAATTCATTTCCTGCCAAACCTAGTGATCTCCTGAGTTCTACTATCCGCCTACCTCAAGCCCCTGATAGACTGGTATCTCTGCTAGATAGAATTATCGGTTTTCATCTGTTCGGCGCCGTGGAGGACGAGGACCATAATATTGATAAAAGTCCACTCGGATATTACCGTTATAGAGTTTCCGTTTTTTGCTCGCCTGCCGACTAAAGAGGGCCTCGAAGTCTGGATGGGACGTTAAGATATAATAGGACCAAGTATCTAGCTTCTGGAAAATCCGACCCATCTCTTTATACAACTGATTAATTTCAGCTTGTTCACCAATGCGTTCTCCATAAGGTGGATTACAGATAATTTTTCCATACTTCTTTTGAGAACTAAGACTACTTAGTGGAAGGGTTTGAAAATGAATTTTGTCATCAGTGAAGGCATCTGCTGCATTTTCTCGAGCTACTTTAAGCACTTCATTATCTATGTCTGAACCAATTACTTGTAACTCTTGATCATAGTTAGCCAGATCGTGGGTTTCGGTTCGTGCGAGCCGCCAGATCTCCTTCGGTATCCATGACCACTGTTCACAGGCAAAATTGCGGTTCATCCCAGGAGCAATATTCATCCCGATGAGAGCAGCTTCAATGGGGATCGTACCACTTCCACAAAACGGATCAACTAATACTGTATCCGGTCGCCATTTGGATAGTAGTATTAGAGCAGCTGCCATGGTTTCTCGTAGCGGAGCTCGACCAATTAGGGTCTTATATCCACGACGATGAAGTCCTGTCCCACTGCTGTCTAGCGTTAACGTGGCCATATCTTTTAATATGGAGATCTCAATGCGAAATAATGGTCCAGTTTCTTCAAACCAGTCGATCTTATATGTTCTCTTCAAGCTCTCTACAATGGCTTTTTTCACAATGGCTTGACAATCCGACACACTAAAGAGGGTAGACTTAACAGACTTCCCTTCCACGGGGAACTCTGCATCCTGTGGCAGCCAATCTGCCCAAGGAATCGCTTTCGTTTTCTCAAATAACTCATCAAAGGTCGTCGCTTTAAAACCTGCTATCTGAATACGGATCCGATCCGCTGAACGAATCCACAAATTCGCCCTGCAAATCCCTGCCTCATCTGTAGCAAACATCACCTTCCCGTTTTCCACAGTCACATCGCGAAACCCTAAGTCTTTTACCTCTTGGGCTGCAACAGCTTCAAGACCAAATGTTGTTGCAGCAATCACTTTATATTGTGCCATAATCGCTTTCTCCATCCCTTCTCCTAGTGCATAGGTGCCATATTCATCTTTGTATTATACCCTAATTTTATGGCTATATCCAGATTATACCAATCTCAGTCTTATACAATTAAAAACCTGATCATTAATTATATATAATGTACTATAAAATGAAAAGGCTCCTGCTAGAAATAACGCAAGATCCTTTTTATGCACCTTCTTCTGATTGTCATTATGGCTAAACTACCTATTGCTTCACTGGTTCGGGGTAGTCTCGTTCGAACGTATCGACTGTTACCTTCAGCATTGTCTGGGGTTGATTTGGACGATTCATGTTATTTCTAGGAGTGCTCACAATCTGATCCACTATCTCCATCCCCGCTATTACCTGGCCGAATGCAGCATAAGCTCCATCTAAATGTGCCGCATTGGCTACCATGATAAAAAACTGAGACCCTGCTGAGTTAGGTGATTGAGATCGTGCCATAGAGATAACACCACGAGTGTGCTTAAGATCATTAGGAAAGCCATTCTGAGAAAACTCGCCAAAAATGCTGTAGCCTGGACCACCCATACCGGTTCCAGCTGGATCACCGCCCTGGACCATAAACCCGGGAATTACTCGATGAAAGATAGTACCATCGTAGAAACCAGACTGAACCAGAGAAATCAAATTATTCACCGTATTTGGGGCTACCTTAGGGAACAACTCAATCTGGATATCGCCCATATCGCCCATGTGAATTGTAACTATTGGGTTCTCCACTTCTGCTTGTGCGTGCACTCCAGAAAATGCTAGGACTACCAGAATCAAACCACCGATGATAATTGGAAACATTTTTTTCTGCATACATAATTCCTCCTATGCCGATAATACACACTCTGTATTATTCGTTTACTGTGTCTTCAAATCCTGCTAATGGAAAATGCTTTGACATACCCATCGTTCTCTATTACAGTACATCCACCTGCTGCAGGAGTTCTTGCACATAAATAATCGGTATGGCTAACCCCCGAATTTTCGATGATCGATCACCTGGAATCGTGGCGAATACCACTCCTACCACTTCCCCTTTCTCATTAAAGACGGGACTACCACTACTGCCCTGATGAATTGGGGCCTGGATCTCCATGGTTAGTCCAGTTTCCCCCGGAAGATGACCATAATTGGATATAACCCCAGTCATAGCCACTAAGGGAAATCCTAATGGATTCCCAATAATGGTTACGCCATCTCCAATTAGCGGAAGCTTACCGGTGTGCAAAAACACCGAAGGTAAATCACTTTGCTGTAGTTGGATCAAAGCAAGATCCCTAGTTGGGTGAAAAAAATACTCATAGACATGAAAGGTCGGACCTTTAGGGAATGAAACACGAATAGCAATAGCATCCTCAATAACATGTCTGTTCGTGATAATGAATCCCTTTGGTGAGATATTAAATCCAGTTCCTCGTTGCTCACCCCGGGAGGTTAGTGAAGTAATTCTATGAATTTCTACTACACCTTGTTGGAGTTGCTGCACTATCTCATCTTGCTTCAGTTCTCTGGATACGCCTAGAAATTCTAGGGAAGGCCATGTAAGAAAGGAATAGGTGCTGTTCAGAATATAAAAAAGGAAAATGAGACAAAAGCAAAACGTAAAAAACCGATACAGTAGCTTGACAACCCTAGACTCCTGCTGCGGCTCACTTTCCTGATCATCCCCATACTCCTGATTTAACTCTGCAAATAACTGGGCATCCATGGAATCTGGCTGTCCAGATGACAATCCATGGTCATACTCTACCTTATCCTTTTCCACATCATGATCTCCTTATGACAATCTCGTTCTTTGCAGTCCTATCTCGAGGAGAGTACAATAACAGGACGTTCTCCCTTACTTAAACCTGGAAAGGTAGTTGTATCAGAAGAAACAAGAAAAGTTCCTCGCCACTTGGAGAACCAATGTCATTTGTTTAAGACACCCACTCTGCCTCCCCTCTGAAGACAGGGCGCGGAGTGGGCTTAGTAGGGGGATACGCATGGCTTTCGAACTCTTTTCATATCTATGGGGATCAGGGGCTACGTAACGCTTTTTCCGCCACCTAATTCAGCGACTACTCCAAGAATTGAACCTGTATCGATCACGAGATAAATATCTCTAACCGCCTTCATATGTTCCAGCTTAACTCCCAGGTGGGCATAAACCACTCATCCTGCCGTTTACTGATCATGCTAACAGAATTGCCTGTTCCGCTTATACCGGACCATTTTCCATGACCACCCATAATCTCATATATTCCGGGTCCCACACCATACCACCACTCATGGTAAATCCAGATTACATTGCCTTCCGCGTCTGTATCTTCAAGTAGCATAACGTCACCGAGAGTACGATCACCCTTGCGCATCATATAACCTCTGTCGCAGCACGTAGCATCGTGACGCGGGCTGTCTGTGACCTCACTTATAATAACTCCGTTTTGTTTGTTAAGCACAATATTATCTATTTCACAGCCGGGCAGATCTATTTGAGATTCATGAATATGAGCGCCGTGGAAACTATATCCCTGATCATAGTTTTTGTAAAGCGTCTTATGCTCGTAATACTGTGCCCTGTCTCCATCTCCAATTTCAAAAGAAGCCTCAATCGAAACATGAGTGAAGCCGTCAACTCTTTCTTCAATAAAGCCTGTTTCATTTATAGTACCAACTATATTTTTCCAGCAACCTATTCCAGATTTAATCTTGAAGGAATACTCGCCTTCCTTAGTATCGGGCCTTCTAACTGCATACGCCCAAGCGACATCACCCGAAGCCCCAATAAACTGTATCAGTCGAGCGTGATCTGCCATTTTACCTTCGGCATCCTTAACCACGGTAGAGATTACATATATTGAGGCATTATGTATAGGGCTGTCATTATTATTGCTTGTTGCAAACCCTGTTTGGTGATAACCTATCACCTCTCTGCCATCCTTAAATTTTTTCACCCTATCTATTACCCATGGGCCAAGGACAAGCATTCCATTATCTGTATTCATAACATTTACTCCTTCCTGAATACCTAATACCTAAATTCCATGTGCGTTTTTGATTTGCTTCAGAAACATAATTTCGCGAAAAATTAACCTGTTACATATATTTTAACATAGTTCGTCACATCCTTTCAATCATTTTCAACAACTTATTGCATTTTATTTTTCGATGAGTATAACTCGTCTCAATTACTCCCAGATGCATGTGACAGATTACTCTTGTATTTTTTCATTAATAAAGAGGAATACGAGAAAAGGATTAGAATACTAAAGGAATACCCTTATACCTATTAATGGCGGAGGACATAAAAGTGATAAAAACAGTGCATGCGAAAAAAACAGTGAGTACCCAGGCTTCTTCTAATAGCCATTTAGGAACTGGTAGAGTATCGAAACCACTCCTCACTCTTGATGATTTCCCTACCCTGATCATTGGAATAGGTCTAGTCTCATTAAGTGTAGGTGTTTTTAACCTAAACACTCAAGGCGTGAGCGTTTATTCAGCCCCCGGGATAACGTTTCCACTGGTAACCGGTGTAATCTGCATTTATGTGGGCATACGACGTTGGATTCTTAACCTACATAAACACAAACATCGTCCGAAACGATGTTTAGGTGAAAAAATGCTGTCTGCGGAGAAACAGAGTGACAGACGCTAACAGTGTGTTTCCTATTTAGCCCCCTTAACAGATCGGGGTTATTTCTGGTTTGCTGATATCTAGATAGCACCATAGGGCTAATAGCTTCCGTATAGTATTCATGATCCCGGCACCATTATTTCCAGTACTGTCACTGTCTACAATGTCAAAGTCTATTCCAGCATGTTCCAAATAAACTTGAATCAATGATGCTAGTTAAAGTCTACAGAAATCATCCCCTCACAATAGGACATGGGGAAAAACACCTGGCAGAAGAAATATCAGCTGCTTTTCTATCCCGTGCTCATATCGTCGGATTTCAGATTATTAGAGTCCGCACTTAAGCAGATAAAATAGCTGAGGCTATAAAAAAGGCAGTAGAAGCCCTGCTTCATCTGCAATCGATGTAATATATTCCCATCTCCCTCTACATCAACATATGAGACATTTCACGCTCTAGTTCATGTATATCTACGATCTCGGGGGCCATTGATTCCTTAGCCAGCTGGAGTATCCGCTTGTGATGGGTAAAGAAAACAATCTGAATCCGTGAAGAGAAACCTGCTAAGACCTGAAGAGCCTTACGAGACCGATCGTCATCAAAGTGGATCAGGATGTCATCGATAATAAAGGGGATCGGCTCTTTATTCCTGGCTACAAACTCCTCAATACTAGCTAACCGTAACGCTAGATACAGCTGATCTTGAGTGCCATCGCTCATTCCCTTGATGGATACTATTTCGTTTGAATCTCGTAATCCAAATAAGATAGGATTATCGCTTTGGTCAAAATCTACTTTTAGTCCAAGAAAAGAACCCATAGTAAGCTGATTAAACAGCGTACTAGCCTGGTTTATAATGGGGCTCTGATTCTTTTCACGGTAGTCTTCGATGGCCTTTTTCAAAAGCATAGCTGCACTACGTAATCGCATGTATTCAAAGGTGGCCTCCCGCAAGCTTACTAGAATACTTTCCGACTGTTCTGCCGCTTCAGTAGCTGCAATAGAACTTCCCTGCACCTTTTCCTTATATTCCTTATTCACGGCTCCGAAATCCTGATCAACACGGGAACGTTCTAGTTCAAGTTCCTCGATACGAGCCTGGGTTTGGCTGATCAAACCAGGTAAGCTCAGGGGATCAACATCCGTAGCCTCATCCACTAATTCTGTGAATGTTAATCCATCTCCGTTTTGCAGTAACTGTTCTTCAATTTCCGCTAATTTAATCTGCCAATTCTTCTGCTGCTCAATTCTTCGTTCTATTTCCTCCAACGCCTCCACAGAATCACAGTGCCCTTGCTTCAGTAGAACGGCTAAGGCTTGCTCGGCCTTGTCCTTTCTTTTCAGCGCTTGATCCCTTGCTATCTCTTGCTCTTCAATTAGCTGGGTTAAGCGCTGACCAACAGTTTCTTGCGTCTGCGCCTCTGACAGCCGTTTCCCTAACTCAATTAAAGCAAGATCTGGAGGCATTTCGAGTAAATCTGGCGCTACACTGTCAGTGATGGTTTGCACCTGTTCTGCAAAGCCCACAATCCACTGCTGAACCCGTCCCTGTTCTAGTTCGCACTGGACTTTTTCATCGATGGCCTGGAATAAGCTGTCTAGATTCTCGCAGTAAACCATGGCCTCTTCCACACCTGTATTTAGCGGCAGGGCTAGTTTATCTAGTGCTCGCGTCCACTGTTCTTGCCAGGAGGCTTGCGCCTTGTCTGCATTCCTAAGCGCTGTCTCTCGACTGTCTAAACTGCGTTCTAAACTAAGTCTTTGATCTTGTTTACTCTTAATCAGCCGGTTTCGCTCCTGCAATTCATCGCAAATCTCTTCAGCCAGATGAAGTAGCCGACTTATACTCTGCTCCTCTATATGGCTGTACCCAAGTCCGGCTAATGCAGCGACCAACTTCTGGCGTCCCTGGACAATGCTTTGCTGCTGATATTTTCGTGATTCCCGGGCCTGGTAGAGTTGATCTCCCAAATCTAGTAGTTGCGATACGTTCTTTAGCCATTGTTGCATTTCTCTCGGTGATAAGGGTTTAATTCCAAGTGGACGCCACCGTTGTTCCCATTGCTTCGTGGTATTGTGAAGCTTAGACTGCAACTCATCAGCATCTTCAGTTAGACGAATTACCTCCCGATTCAAGTCCTCAACTTTTTTCAGCAAAGCCGCTTTTTCTCCTACCTTTTCCGCTTCTTGGCGCATGCGATCAGAAATATGATCCACATTAGCCACGCTGTCCTCAAAAGCTTTGTCTAACCGGAGTCCCCTTGTATACCCTTGTTCTGCTTCGATATCCACAATCCCCTCTAACCAGCTCCTCTTTACTAACTGCCAGCCCATATCTCGCTGGGATCTAGCGTCTTGCAGGGTGATATCGGTGGGGACATCGCCCCCTAATTCAACTGATCTTAATTGTGATTGGATCCCATCTAAATCTAACTTCTTTTGCTTAATCCGATCTGAGTTCCCTTCTATCTGATCATTGAGCTTGCCGAGT
>SKHL01000266.1 GCA_007116995.1 Limnochordia bacterium | reverse complement strand
TTTCTATATATTCTACAATAAGTATTAGTAGGTATCTTGCGGATTCTCATCCCCATAGAAGATAGAGTTTACACTGCATCTGTGCTATTATTGATCAGGATATGCAGGATTTTTTCGAAGTCTATCGAAAGGATATAGTAAATATTTAGAGAATTATTAGTTAGTGGAGGCAATTCGTTTCAGGAATTGAGTTAAACCGGAGGGTGAAAACATTGTTGAGACTTGGTATGTCGTTGGAATCCAGCTTAACATAGAATTTTCTTGAAAAAGAGGAAGTACTGTCTATCACAGAGAATGGTAGATATTATCAATATGAGTATAACAATAGATTAAGAGAAGGGTGAATTTTATGCCTCGCCGGAAACGCTTAGGTGAAATGTTATATGAAAAGGGACTAATAACACAAGAACAGCTAAACGAAGCGTTAGCGATGCAACAGTTATCTGGCGAGAAGTTAGGGGTAGCCCTATTAAAACTTGGGTTTCTCACTCCAGAGCAGATTGCGGATGCATTAAGTGACCATCTACGCATTCCAAGAGCAGACTTTGCTCATCGATATATTTCTAATCAGGTGGTGAATTTGGTTCCTGAGGAACTGTTGCAGCGTCATGAACTCATTCCTATCGAAGTACAAGATGATAAGTTAATTGTAGCCATGACCGATCCCTTAAATATTGTAGCAATAGATGAGATCCAGAAGGTTGTGGGATTAACGGTCCGACCACTAATCGCTACTAGTATGCAGATAGAAGAGGCCTTTCAACGGACGAGAGATATTGTCTCATCAGCTCGTAAGGTGTTTGATCAGTTTCAGGACGAAGAACACGAAGATGACGATCTACATAAAACACAGCAGTTCTTAGGAGACGCTCCTGGAGTTAAGTTAGCTGATATGATCTTGCAACAGGCCATTAAGGATAAGGCTAGTGATATCCACTTAGAGCCTAGGGAAGAGGATTTACGAGTACGCTATCGGGTCGATGGTATTTTGCAAGACGTGATGGTGGTTCCAAATAGATTGCGCTCTGATGTGGTTTCTCGGATTAAGATTATGTCTAGTTTAGATATTACGGAACGCCGTCGTCCCCAGGACGGACGGATTCAAATGGTTCTTGATGGAGTAGAGGTGGACATGCGTGTCTCAACCTTGCCTACAGTGTATGGGGAAAAGATAGTGGCTCGGGTTCTTAATAAAACCCAGGGTGTGATTGCGATTGAGAATTTCGGGTTTGCCTCCGAATCCACTGAGATGATCTACCGCATGCTTCGGCAGAGTCAAGGTTTAATTTTAGTCACCGGTCCTACGGGCAGTGGTAAGACCACCACCTTATATGGATTTCTATCGGAAATAAATAAACCGGAGCAGAATATTATCACCGTAGAGGATCCTGTGGAGTATCGACTACCTGGCATTTCCCAGGTGCAGGTAAACACCAAGGTGGATCTAACCTTTGCCACAGGACTACGTACTGTTTTACGCCAGGATCCTGACATTATTATGGTAGGAGAAATTCGTGATAGAGATACAGCAGAAATAGCGGTTCGCTCGGCTTTGACAGGTCACTTAGTATTAAGCACCTTGCACACGAATAGTGCTGTAGCCTCGATTAACCGATTATTAGATATGAAGGTGGAGTCATACTTAATTAGCTCCACGGTAATTGGTATTATTGCTCAGCGACTCGTGCGGAAGATCTGCACGAACTGCAAGGAGGAAGTGCCACTAACCGATCCCTTGACCATTCGCTTTATTAAGAATCTTGGCCTCCCGGTGCCCGAAACTATCTATAAGGGAAAAGGGTGCCCTCTCTGCGGAGATACAGGGTATAAAGGACGAGTGGCCATTGAAGAAGTATTAACATTAAATAAGGAGTTACGTAATGCCATCGATAACCATGTGTCCGAAGGTGAGTTACTAAAAATAGCGCTCCGTTCTGGATTGATTACACTGCAGAAAAATGCAATTGCTAAGCTTACAGCAGGTATAACCACCTCGGATGAGATAATTCGTACTGTGTACAGTGTAGATGAGGAGGACGAGCTCTAGTGGGTGTTTTAACAGATATACACGAGTTGATGGAGATAGCGGTGAATCAGGGTGCATCCGATTTACATTTAACGGCTGGGGTACCACCCTTTCTCCGTCTTTATGGCGATATGGTTCCAATCTCGCAATATGATTCCCTAAGGCCGGAGCATATCGAGGCGGTCATTCGTAAAATCATTGCTCCCGCTCATTGGGAGACCTTAGTAGAAAAAGGAGAAGTAGACTTTCCTTATGGACAATCGAATTTGGGTCGGTTCCGCTGTAACATGTATCGTCAGCGGGGATCTATCTCCTTGGCCATGCGAACCATCAATCCAGATATAAAAGCCTTGCAGCAGTTAGGTCTACCGGATGTGCTAGAGGATATTGGTCGTAAACGCGATGGATTAGTATTAGTAACCGGTCCTACGGGAAGTGGCAAATCCACCACTCTAGCCTCTATGGTTGATTTAATCAATCGAGAACGGAAAGGAGTGATTATCACCCTTGAGGATCCGATTGAGTACTTACATAGTCACAGGCGTTGCATAATTAATCAACGGGAGGTGGGTGCAGATACTAATTCCTTTGCTAATGGGTTGCGAGCTGCTTTACGGGCGGATCCTGATATTATCCTTGTAGGAGAGATGCGGGATTCAGAAACCATGGCCACGGCCATTTCCGCTGCCGAGACCGGACACTTAGTACTGAGCACTTTACATACCCGGGGTGCGGCAAAGACCATTGATCGGGTAATCGATGGATTTCCCTCCCATAGCCAGCAGCAAATCCGGATTCAGTTAGCCTCGGTGTTAGAGGCTGTCGTATCCCAACAATTAGTTCGCCGCCGAGATGGTCGCGGAATGGTACCCGCTGTCGAAGTGATGCTAGGAACTCCGGCCATCCGTAACATGATTCGGGATGGAAAGACGCATCAGATTAACTCAGTGATTGAAACAAGTACTCGTCATGGGATGCAGCTGATGGAGTCTTCTTTAGATCAGTTAGTACAGCAGGATTTAATTGAACCCACCGATGTAGAAAATCGGAAACATTATTAGGTGAGGATGTTATGAAAAAATTTGTCTATAAAGCGAAATCTAGGCATGGTCAACCCATGCAGGGTGTATTAGAAGTAGAGAACAGGGACATTGCCGTGGCGAAGTTACGAGAACAGGGGTTCTTAGTGACCTCTATTCGTGAATCCATCAATCAGGAAATTACCTTGTTTCAATCAAGAGCTCCGGTCAAGGCCAAGCATTTAGCGGTGTTGTGCCGGCAGTTCTCTATAGAGCTGCAGACTGGTTTATCGCTAGTGCAAAGTTTAGAGTTGCTAGAAGAGCAATCGGCAGATAAACGACTCCAAAAGGCACTAGGTCAAATTCGGCTAGATGTGGCTAGTGGATCTTCGTTTACGAAGAGTTTAGACAAGCATAAGGATTTGTTCCCCCATGTATTTATCCACCTAGTGGAGGCCGGAGAAGTGGCTGGTGCACTACCTGAGGTGCTAGAGCGATTAGCTATTTATTACGAACGGGAAGATGAATTACGCAAGAAGATCTCGGAGGCTCTGATGTATCCTGGAATAATTACAGCTGTGGCCGGTTTAATGGTATTAATCTTACTGTTCTTCGTGCTACCGATGCTGATCCGGAATTTTTCTGGCTTCGGGGTAGAGCCACCAAGGTTAACCCAGATCATTTTAGCTGGTCGGGATTGGATGGCAACTCATTGGTATATCGTACTGTTCGCTATCGGTGTAGTGGTGTTCTCCGTTAAAACCTATGTGAATACTATCGGAGGGAAGAAACAGTGGCATAGTTTTACCCTCAATGTTCCCGTCCTAGGTAATCTAAATAAGATGGTCGTTTTTTCCCGGTTTTGTCGAACTATGGCCTTGTTGCTACGAAGTGGACTATCCATGGTGCAGTCGTTAGAAATTATTGAGAGATTGATTAATAATGTAATTGTCAATGACGCACTGCAAACAGCTCGCTTAGAAGTGCAGCGAGGACAGAACTTAAGTACTCCCATGCGAGCAAAAAAACTGTTTCCTACCATGTTAGTGCAGATGGTCTCCGTCGGGGAAGAAACAGGTAATTTAGAAAAGACCTTAGTGCAGTTATCCGATTTTTATGATCGGGAGGTCAATTATGCAGTAGCCAGTTTTACGAAGATTTTAGAGCCTATTGTGATGTTGATTTTAGCTGTGGTTGTGTTGTTTATCTTGATCTCTGTCTATCTACCAATGATGCAGATGGTGACACAGTTGTAACCAAAAAGGATGGTCGGTATGGTAAAGAGTTGTGTAGGTGTAGATATTGGAAATGCAAGAATTAAGATGGTGGAAATTCGCCGTAAAGGTCGAGGGCTTCAGGTGGTAAAGCTTGGTGAAGTCGTAACCCCAGATAGTGCTGTGCGCCGGGGGAAGGTGCTGTCTGAGGATGTTCTAGCGACCACCTTACGTAGCCTGAAGCAAGAGTTGGGAATTTCCTCGGATTATGTGGTGGTTGGGATTACCAGCCAGGATATTGTGGTGAAGCAGACTAAGTTCCCCACCATGGGCGCTAAAGATTTAGCTCAGGTTTTGGAGTTTGAGCTAAAAGATATTCTGCGTTTATCCTTTAACGCCTTGGATGAAGTGGCCTATAGCTATGAAGAGTTTGCCCGCACTGAAGAGGAAGTGGAAGTGCTAGTGACCGGGTGCCAGCGAAGTTTAATTAATCCATATATATCTGCCTTGACCCAGGCTGGCCTGGCTCCGAGTGTGATCGATATTCATGCTTTTGCCCTTCTGCGAGTGCTAAAGGATGTGGAAAAGCCTTGTTTAGTGGATATTGGGGCGAACCAGACTAGTATCTATTCCGAATCCAATGGGGTGTTTAGTGCCTATCGGATTTTACCCATTGGAGGGGATCAGATCACTGAAGGAGTCATGGAAGCCTTTGAGATAGGTAAGCTGAAGGCCGAGGAGTATAAGAAAGAAAAAACCCTAGATTCGCTCTTGCAGGATGGGACAGGGCCAAAGGGCTTAATACGCACAACAGTGCAGCAGCTTGTCGACGGGATTATGCAGACCCTAGACTTTATTCGGGCGAAGGAGCGGGGCTCATCGGTCAATGAGGTTATTGATACGGTGTTTATTAGTGGGGGGACCGTCAGTATACAGGGATTATTGGAGATTATTTCCACAGAATCAGAAATTCCCACTGAGAGATTGGATCCCTTTGCGGAGATAACCTTTACGGATCAGTCCATGGTTCCTGAAGATCCTTGGACATTTGCATCTGCTGTAGGCCTAGCCTTAAGGGGGTTACAGGATGAGGATTAATTTACTACCATTAGAGGAGAGAAAAGCTCGACCCAAAGGGGTGCGCCTGGAATTTTTGGCTGTTTTGATTGGGATTGTGTTGTTAGTTAGTGTGACAGGTCTAGCTTGGATGGAAGGACATAATGTGGCTACGCTTGATCGGGAGCTACAGGATGCAGTGGTGTATCGCATGGGTTTGCAGCGCCAGCGGGAACAAGTGGATCTGTTACAAAACGAAGTAAATTCCTTGCAGCAAAAACAAGAGCGCTACCAAAAGGTGTTTTCGATTGCAGATAGTGGGTTCCAGGTGGATACGCTAACTCATATTCATTTAAGTTCCTCGCCCCGGTTATGGTTAGAGCGTTTAGAGTTTAATGATGGTCAAACCCAAGTAGCGGGGTATACATTCCAGTTACCAGCGATTACCGAGTTTTTGTTTGAGCTAGAAGAAGGAAAGATAGACACTTCAGTTCGTCGCTTAGTACAAGATCCCAATAGTGGATTAACCACCTTTGTGGTTAATGATCCAGGGAGGTGAGTGGGATGGAGATTAATCTAAATGCCATAAAAGAAAAGATCACAGTTAAGGTAATATTGGTGGTAATTGTTTATCTATTAGCCTTCGCTACACTACTGGCCTTTTATGTTCCGAGCCGGAATCAAGCTAGTGCCCTTCAGAGTCAATTGGATCAGGAATATTTGTTACATGCCAGTTTGCAACGGGTGATTGAGCGAAGGGGACCATTAACCCTTCAGAAACAGGAGCTTGAGGATGGGATTGCCTGGGCGGAGCGGAACATGCCCCGAGCGAAGCAACTTCCATTGTTACTGCAAGAGATGCAGCGGGTAGCCAGTTTGTTGTTGGTGGATTTGGCTCGGGTAGAGTATATCCCCGTACGCAATGATCAAGATCACCACTGGATTACCGTTCAGGTAGAGGCCACCGGGGAGTATCCGTCCTTGTACCAATTTATTGATCAGTTAAAGCAGAAGTTTGCCACGTTAAATCTTCGCCATGTGGTGGTAGAAAGCGTGGTGGATCCGGACATTGTACTTAAGTTAGACATGGACTTCTATGTAGCAGTACCAGAATGGGAAATGGAAACGGCGTGGGAGATTCCGGCCGGTTTAAATATCAGTCCTATTACGGTGGTTAATCGATTCGGAGCGCCTTCCGACTTTCTGAATGATTTCTATTACAATCGAATTCGTTTGTTAGGAATTGTGCAAGTAGTAGAAGGGGGGAGAGCCTTAGTCTCTCAGCAAGGTCAAGAGCAGTGGAAACGAGTAGGCGATGTTGTTGGTATAGGTAGAATCACTGATATTGATCAGTATGGTATGGTAGTAGATGTGCGAGGAGTACGAGTACGAATAGGAATAGGGGGGTAATTGAAATGATGAAGAGACAAATGGTTGTTAGCTTGTTGGTTATCGCATTAGTATTAGGTATAGCTAGTGTAAGTTTCGCGAATCAGCGTGTGCTGAACATGGAGTTTAAGGATGCGCCACTAGTGGATGTATTTCAAATTCTAGGTGATGTGGGCGGGTACAATGTGTTAGTCGATCCGTCTGTACAAGGAACCGTAAGCTTTTACTTAAGGGATTTAACTGTGATTGAGGCCTTAGAGTTAGTAGCTAAGACCACGGGATTTAGCTATCGGGTAGTGGAGAATACCTTGGTGGTGGCCACCAGTGAACGATTGATTCAAGAATTTTCCATAGAAGAGTTCTCCTTTGTATTCTTAAATAATGTATCTGTTGCCGATGCGCAGGCTTTAATAGGGATCGTATCGCCTTTGGTACGAAGCTATACCGATGCAGAGCGGCAACTGATCGTCTTATATGGTAAAAGCGAGGATATTGACGGAGCGAAAGTAGTACTTGAGCAGTATGACCGGCGAGGTGTTGGCGTTACTGCGGTGGCTAATGGAGAAGAAGATCCTGTGGTTGACCGGGTAGAATCCTATAATATGGGTGTATACTATGCCGATGGTCAAGATATTCTTCGTCTTGTGCGTCAAATGTATCCAAATCGGGAGTTCGGCTGGGATGGGCAAGTTCGTTTATTTTACGGTAAGACCACAGCCAATGAGTGGACGGCTATTCAAGATTTAGTTAATGAGCGGGATCTTCCCACCTTTACCCTGCCAGGTATGAT
>SKHL01000310.1 GCA_007116995.1 Limnochordia bacterium | reverse complement strand
CAGCTCCTGCACGGTTAACATGCTTAGCCCTGTGCTACTCCACAATAATTCCAACATGTGGTCGTGCCCCCTAGCTAATTATTGCAATGATTTGATCGGTCTCAACGCTCTCGCTTTCGGATACAATTTGAGCGATTGTTCCTGATACTGGAGCTGTAATTTCATTTTCTAACTTCAGTGCTTCAAGAGTTAAAAGTACGTCACCCTCAGACACTTTTTGACCATTTTTTACCTTGACAGACATAATAGTTCCTGATAAAGGTGCAGGAACCTCCGTGCCTGAAGTGGCCTTAGGTTGTACAGTATTTTTCGCTACAGTTTGCTTGTACGCATCCTTCTGATCACCTTCGTTAGGCTCTACCTGCCCAACTTCCTCGACTTCAACCTCATAAGTACGGCCCTCAATCGTTACTCGATACATAGTCATTGCTACATCCTCCTTAATCACTGCTATCTCATTTCTCTAATATGTAATATCCCAGTATGACCCCGCTGTTTCATAATCACTGCGATGATTGGTATATCTCGGCCAACGATCCCATCATCGTGACCCCTAGGATCGACGCTTCTCTTTTCCGGGTTCACTAGGTGTGGTTTGGGTAATACGGCGCTTAACAAGCGAAGAAGCTCAGATAAGATAAAAAGTGTAACAAAGACAACTAGAACTCCCACGATAGTTATAATCCCTGCATTAATAGAAATCACCCCCTCTCTTCCTAGTATACGTAATCTATACCTAATACTCTCCTCAACATTTCATGTCTCCCGACAACACAAAAAAAAGGATCGCACCCATTACTTGCCCACCCTCGAGAAAATCCTAATTAATACTTGATATACCTTCCATATATGCCTGTACTATTCCTGCTATCTATGAATAATTTATCTCTACACTTATCACCTTTTCCCCAAATAGGAAACGGCCATCTCATGGTGACCGTGTATACTCTGTATGGAGCGGGTGATAAGAATTGAACTTATATCCCCAACTAGGACAGTCAGTGCTCTACCGTTGAGCTACACCCGCTGATCACGCACAGTACTATACTATGTTTTTTCTCATTATTGATGCCTATCCAATACCATCTTTAAGCTGACAGATTATACCAGGGTTTATCCCCATCTATGTGGAAACTATCCGCAAGGCGCAACCTCAAGATCACCAGATCACTGTATCACGGCTAAGGTTTCCCATAACTTGTCTAAGCTTGTAATTGGTATAGCACCATCTTTGATTAGTTGATTATAACAGCGAGACGCTTGTCCATCGGTAAAATCTCGGTCTGTAATAGGCTGAAAATCACATAGTATCACTGGCAATCCTAGTTTAAGACCCTGGCTTGCTGAAGCTAGATTTAGCAAATTGCCATGACCAAAAGGAATACAGGTAAGGACGACTGCACTAACTGTACGAATATGATCGATATTCTGCTCGTAAGCTTGTTGGCTTATAGGAGAAAAGGCCAACTCCGAAATGCAAGGGATGTCCAAATCCCGAGCCACCTCCCAATCACTATCCGACCTATTAAGCACACCACAGGAAATTGTATAACCCCGATAATAGAGGAGCTCTAGCAATGTCCCACTCGTACCACCACCACCAATGATGTGTAGTTTCACATCAAGCTGCTGCTTTTGCTTACTGTCAGCAAACGGACCGATATACGGACGGTTAGTAAGCGGATCCTTTCTTACCCTCACAGTAGCATCATATACATCCTTAATATTTTGACGACTAAGGACATCACCGGGAGGACCTGTAGCGAATACCTGACCGTTCTTTAACATGATAATTACATCACAATACTGCGCCGCTAAGTTCAAATCATGCATAACAGATACCACCGACAGATGTTGAGTAGAATTTAAGGACTTAATCAGATCAAGAATCTCTGCCTGATGATTGATATCTAGATTGGACGTGGCTTCGTCAAGCAGTAATATTTCTGGTTGTTGGGCGATAGACTGGGCGATAATAATCCTCTGCAATTCACCGCCACTTACTTGGGACACATTTCGCTGCGCTAAGTGGCTAATATTCGTTAGTTCCATCACATCGTGTACGATCTGACGGTCCAATTCAGACGGAATCGATAGCCGCCCTTGATGCGGGAACCTTCCCATCATTACAATTTCCTCGGCACTAAACGCGAAATTCAAATCCCAATTTTGTGGTACCACACCGATTTTTCTAGCTAGGTGACGTTGGGGGATTTTCCGTACAGCTTGTCCTTGAATAGTAATATCACCGTGATTTGGCCGCAAGAAATTAATAATGCATTTTAGCAGTGTGGTTTTTCCACACCCATTAGGACCGACAATACCCACAAAGACTCCTTTGTCAATCTTCATACTTAAGTTAGACAGAACAAACTCAGCGTCTGTGGAATACTGGAAATGTAGGCCTTCAATATCTATATCTACGTCTATTTTTGGCAAACTAGTCATTGATAACGCCCTCCAAACAGACTATTGCTAGTGCATCTAAGAAAAGCCATGTTTACTTCTGTGTAATAAATACAGGAAAAATGGAGCTCCTGCTAATGAAGTAATCACTCCCACAGGTATCTCCATCGGCGATAACAACGTGCGAGCTAACGTATCAGCTAGCAGGAGAAAAAGACCACCAGCTAAGATGGCTGTTGGAAATACGAAGCGATGATCTGGCCCGATCAGCAAGCGAACTACATGAGGAATGATTAAACCCACAAACCCGATAATCCCACTAACAGACACAGCACTAGCAGCTACTAACGAAGCAGCTGCCATTAATCGAGCTTGGACCCGATCCACATCTACTCCTAGCTGATGGGCTTTTTCATCACCTAAAGAAATAATGTTTAACTCTTGCAGATGAAAACAGATGACTACTAACCCTAGAATCATATAAGGAAGAGCAGCTTGAATGTGAGCCCATCCTCGACCAGAGAATCCACCCATCAACCAAAATACCACCTGCTGCATTTCCTCGCGATTGAATACCATTAACAGGGAGGTTATAGCTGACATAAAAGACCCCACGGCAATTCCGGCCAACAACACATACGTGAGTGGAACCTTTCGGCCCACTCGTCCTAGATTAACCACAAGAAACGTCGTTGTTAATCCGCCGATAAAGGCCATGACTGGAACAGAACTAAGACCCAATACAGTAATGTCCCAGTCTAACACAAAAGCAATAGTAGCGCCTAAGGCAGCACCGGAAGAGACCCCCATTACATAGGGCTCAGCCATAGGATTATGGAATAGACCCTGAAACACTACTCCAGCCGCAGCCAATGCACCACCCACAAAGACAGATAGCAGTATCCGAGGCAGACGAATGGTTAGGACGATTAGTTGTTCCAGAGTTGTTGTTTCTAAATTAAAGGAGGAGCCTATTCCAGGATTAGATCCGAGTACAACTGCTAGCACCCGCCCAAGTCCTAGCCTCGCAGAACCAATGGTTAGCGTTACCCCGATGGCCAAAAATAGAACCCCTAGTAAGATCACAAGAAGTATGATTTTCAATCCAAATTGGTTCCTATTTATCCCTGTCATTGACTCCTTACTCACTCATCTAACCTCCGGTCCTTCGATTAATTACTTTCTAATAACAAGTTAGCTATCCTGATAAGATGATCGTATAATGCAGGAACGGGCAAGGAGAAATCCCCTAAGGAATATACTTGGTTCTTCTTGATAGCTGCTAAAGTTTTAAACTGTGGATTCGTCTTGATTTTATCTAAATCCATATCAGCTAAGATCACATCTGGGTTGCGCATCACTATAGTTTCGATATCCATGACTAACCATGGCACTTCACTATCGTCTGCAATATTAATCGCTCCAGCGATTTCTAGAGCTTCATGATGGAAGGTTCCTGGACCTGCAGTCCACACAGGATCATCCCAGACCATAATCAACACCTTTAAATCCTTGGCTCTAGTCTGCTCCCCTACTTGCTGTGCTTTAACTAGTTTTTGTTCGACTCCACTTAAAATGACTAGGGCTTGTTCTAGTGTTCCAGTGGCCCGACCGATTATCTCTACACTCTCGTTAATGGCTGCAAACGAGTGGGGCTCTAAGGCGACAACCTTAACACCTAGTTTTGTGAGCATGTCAGCTGTTTCCTTGCCAGTTAGATTACTAGCTATAAATAAATCAGGCTCTAGCGCAATAATCTTTTCGATATCTGGAGACATAATCTCACCAATTTTCGCTATTCCTTGCACCTCAGGGTTATTACACCAATTTGTTACTCCCACAATGTTATCCACTAATCCTAAGTTTAACAATATCTCAGTATTAGCCGGAGCACCAGACACAATTCGTTGTGGTTTCATGTCTAATTGAGTGACGCGATCAAACTGATCCACGATTTCTACAGGGAAATTAGCCTGCACAATACCGGCTAATATTATCATTAATAGTAGACTTATCAATATGGTTTTCGATACACTTTTATGGTTCATTCTTGATCTCCTCCTGGTAAATGATTGAATTAATAGGAAAATCTCCAGTTCTTAGATGAACTAGAGATCTTATGGCAGAAAACCACATGTGCCATTGGTGCAGGTGATCTTCTGCACAAGCTCTCCATCCCCCTTTTCGCGAAGGTCCATGGACATACAGTTTTGGCAGGTTTCCTGGCTATTAGTTCACACGTACTTATACCCTTCCCATCTAGTAGACAGTGGTTATGTAGAAGTACTCCCTAATTACAGTGGCGCGACCGCTGGCTTACAGTTTCCTGTTGCCTCTTCCCTATTATCCCTAAGCAATGTTAGGGCACCTAAAACTGGTATGCATTTGTGTTGTATAGTTGGTTATTCTCTCTGTATCTACATTAGGACCAACTACTCCTAAACTGCCAGGCAAAAGTATGGTGCAGGCCTCAGTGCTTAAATAGTCATCGCTCCGAAACCACCATCTACTCGTACTAGAGATCCTGTGACGTAACTAGACGCTTTCTCTGATGCCAACCATATAGCTACACCCTTCAATTCCTCGGGCTCACCAAACCGATTAACGGGCGTATGTCGCATAATGTCCTCAACCCGTTCCTTAGTAAGTATCTTCCTGTTCTGTTCCGCTGGGAAAAACCCTGGTACGACAGCATTCACTCTAATCTTATGGGGAGCAAGATCCCTAGCGAGAAACTGAGTTACACTGTTTACGGCTGCCTTAGATGCAGAATACGTAAATACCTTAGATAAAGGAGGTCCAGAGGAGACAGACGAGAAATTAATGATACTGCCACCGTTGCCTAATTCGATCATTTTTTCTCCAAAAATTTGGCATACCTGAACCGTTCCTCTTAAGTTGACAGCCATTATTTTGTCCCATTCATCCATACTTAGCTCAAAAAATGGGGTGGCTGAATTAATCCCGGCAGCGTTAAGTAGCACATCGATACTACCCGCCCAATCAGCGATATCCTTAACAGCAGCTTCTAGGCTTGCTCGATTGGTTACATCACCAACAAAGGTCTTTACCTCTCCACCGATTGCGCAGATTTGCTCTTCTACCTCATCACCCATTGATAGTTCTAACACGACAAGAGCGATTTTCGCGCCATGTTCTGCTAAACCTTCAGCCATTACCCGAGCTAATGTACTATTTCCTCCAATGATAACAGCAGTTTTTCCTTGTAAATTAAATAAATCACTCATAAATAAACACTCCTTTAGATAGTTTAAAAAACAAACGACTTAACCTTCAGTTGCATAGAGGAGCCTTTTTTTCTCCAGATCCATGAATAACGAGATGCAATAATGACACGTTTACTTGAGGTTTGATCCATGCCCATCACGGTTAAATCCGAAAAATCAGCTTTAGAGCGGGCTTCTTCCACGTGACGCTTAAATACACGCCATAGGCGTGTAGTTCTGATTTTGAGTACCAAGGGTCTACAATACCAAGCGCTATTTTAAACAAGTTGTCATACTATCCATAGTGTTAGCCTCCTGATCGCTTGAGCCGTTACTTATCTAACTGGACTTCGTGTCCCGTCAGTTATAACATAGTAAGGAATCAAGGGATTACATGCATATTACCATCACGAGACATAAACTGTAGTTCTATTCATAAAACCAGACAAATTGGCGAAGAACCTTTAAGTTACTCTTAGCAAACGTAGCTCTAGTTACCCACGTGTACTATATTACCCTTATCATCAAAGGGAATCTCCTCAAGATCTGCGACCAATTCCAGGTTTGGATTCTCCTTGATCTCAGAAATCATTGCCTCCGAGACAGTAATTTCTCCCACATCTAGGGTATTCTTAATCCGAACTAGACGGACTTTGGTAAAATCTAGAATATTACTAGTCTTGATAGCGGCCTGTAAAGCTTCTTGATCGTTTTCTAAGGTGGTAGGGATCTTAGTCGGTGCTACTACGGTGCTTGTTAGTCCATTAGCATAAATCTTATCGTAATCAACCTTGTCCACACAGTAGCGTGTGGTAAAGTCAGCCGTCCCTATTCCATTGGCATTCCCTTCTGTTTCTGGCGTTAAATCCAATACCACGATTTTATTTACGTCAGGACCTCCATGCGCGTAGGGCGTGGGATACCGTCCAACGACATTGGGATCCATTCCGTCTCCACTTATGTTTTTACCAATTTCATCCACAACTAACACATCAATCTGCTCGAAAAACAATTTTGGGATTTGCTCTTTCGCTTTCACCTGAAGCTGGGTTTCTATCTCTTCAATCTGAGCAGCAGGAATTACTTGGATTTTCAATACTTTATCAAAGGGATTTTCAACGGTAGCAACACCGAATAGAACCGGTAGCTCTTCCATAATAATGCGGGCCATAGCTGGCACATGCTCTGCCATATGTTTAAACCCTAGCTGATGACAAGCTTCAGCTCCCTTTTGTTTACCTAAGCCAATAGTAAGCATCTTCATCAGACCACTTTCAACTGGACCACGAAATGATGTGTGCGGTTTGATCCGATTAATCGCTATGATTCCATGGGCTTGGGATGCAAACTTATCAACATATACAGGTAACCCATTTGGTAATCTCCCAACTTGGACCACTTCCATTGATGAGCGGATAGGTGCCCCAACACTCTCTTCTGTTACACCTAGGTGGTGCAATACCTCACTCTGTCCTTGACTAGACGCCCCCCCATGACTTCCCATGCTCGGGACAATAAAGGGCTTTGCTCCCGCAGACTTTAACATTTTTACCGTTGTGGCGGTGATTTCTGGAATCTTATCCACACCCCGACTACCTACAGCAATGGCAATCTCCATACCAGGTTTGATTAAACGTTGAATCATATCCTGTTGTAACTGTTCGTTTAATACATCAGCCACATTCTCTAGCTTGCTATTATCAAACCTCTGTTTTACCTTTACCATACGCGGTATAGGAACATCTCGTACTAACTCAGACACAATACTCATATAGACCACCTTTTCTATTCTTTGATTACCCTGATAACCAGAACACTTACTATTTAACTGTCTCTCGGCTACTAGATGACACTATGACTACACATAGTGTCATCTCAATTTTCCCCTACAAACTGTTG
>SKHL01000126.1 GCA_007116995.1 Limnochordia bacterium | reverse complement strand
TACTATACATAAATTAGCCATTTTCACTTCATGATCAGCGATAATGGCCATTGACGCGATTTTATCCCAATCGCCGGGAAATCGCTGCCACAGTTGTTTGCAGAATCGTTCATTAATCTCACAAACGATATCCCATAGGCGCGGTAGTAACTCTTTAAATATCTGATCCGGCCATTTTTCTAAGGCTTCTTCTAGTACTGTATGATTAGTGTAAGCGAAGGTTTCGGTAGTGATTCGCCAAGCCTCATCCCATTCTAAGGATTCTTGATCAAGCAGAATCCGCATCAGTTCAGGAATGGCCAGAGCCGGATGTGTATCATTGATTTGAATCACAATTTTTTTCGGTAGATCACCAATAGAACGACCACAAAGTTTAAATTTCCGAATAATGCTTTGGATACTGGCAGAGACAAAGAAATATTGCTGTTTTAAACGCAAAGCTTTTCCTTCAGGATGAGCGTCATCAGGATAGAGTACTTTCGAGATAACTTCCGCTAACTCCTTTTCTTCCAAGGCATTCATGTACTTTCCTTGTCCAAATAAGCCCATATCTAAATGCTTCGTTGACCGGGCTCCCCACAGACGCAAGGTATTCACTACATCTGATTTATATCCAAGCACAGGCACTTCATAAGGGATAGCCTTAACGGACTGATACCCCTTATGTTCAAAGCAAAGTTTTCCATTTCGCTCCACCCAATCCACATAACCACCGAAGTTCACGATTTCGGCTTCTTCGGGCATGGCTACTTCCCATACATTTCCATCCTCTAACCAAGGGTCAGGCAATTCTATTTGGTAGCCATCAATTATTTTCTGTTGAAACAACCCATACTCATAACGGATTCCACAGCCGTGAGCTGGCAGACCAAGCGTGGAGAGAGAGTCTAAAAAGCAAGCAGCTAACCGACCTAACCCCCCATTACCCAGACCAGCATCAGGTTCTTCACTACGGATTTCATCCAATTTCACATCTAAGTCTTGGCAGACATCCTTGAGCAGATCCTCAATCTCCAAATTTATAAGATTATTTCCCAAAGCTCGTCCCATGAGAAATTCCATGGATAAGTAGTACAATTCCTTACCCTGTCGCTCCTGTTCACAAGAATAAGCCCATTTTTCCATAACCAAATCATGTACCACTAGAGCAATTCCTCGATACAATTGACTCTTGGCCGCACTATTTATCGTTCGCCCAAACATCCGTTGGGTTTTACTATTTAACATATCCATAAACTCTTGCTTCGTTATCAATGCCATACAGTTCTCCTTTCAATATTACACGTCAGTTAGCGCTGGAATTCTGGCTTTAAATAAACAGTCGCTAACGGGGGGATTTTCAAGACTAGACTATGATCATGTTTGTGCCATGGAGTAGGTTCGGAGTGTAAGAGATCGGCGTTCTCCTGGCCTGAGCCACCAAATCTCTGGCTGTCGCTATTAAACACAGGGCTATACGCTCCTGCTAATGGAACCCCGATCCGATAGGTATCACGCACAACGGAGGTGAAATTACTAACTACCACGATAAACTGGTCTGATTTCCCCTTTCGTATAAAGGAAACCACACTTTGACTCGTGTCATCAGGATCAATCCATTCAAATCCTCGACAATCATGATCAAGTTCCCATAAACATGACTCATCTAGATAAAAATAGTTTAACGCTTTGACATACTCTAGCATTTTTTGATGCATTGGATATTCTAGCAAATGCCAATCCAAGCTCTCATGGTATTTCCATTCAACAAATTGGCCGTATTCGCCCCCCATAAACAGTAGCTTCTTACCTGGGTGAGCCATCATATACCCATAAAAGGCCCGTAACCCAGCGAACTTTTGCCAGTAATCACCGGGCATTTTATCCAACAAAGAACGTTTCCCATGAACCACTTCATCGTGGGATAAAGGCAATATGAAGTTTTCGCTGAACGCATACATCAGCGAAAATGTCAGTAAATTATGGTGGTTTTTGCGATGAATTGCATCCAGTTCCATATACTCTAGTATATCATTCATCCAACCCATATTCCATTTGTAGTTAAACCCTAATCCACCTAGGTAGGTTGGCTTACTCACCAAGGGCCAGGATGTAGACTCTTCAGCAATTATCAATGGCTTAGTAAACTCTTTAAAGATGGCTGCATTCAGTTTTTTTAGAAATTCCACACCTTCCATGTTCTCCCGGCCACCATATTGATTTGCTTGCCACTGTCCATCTTCGCGACCATAGTCTAAATATAGCATATTCGCAACCGCATCAACTCGTAACCCATCAATATGATAGACTTCAAGCCAATAGTACGCACTAGATAGTAAAAAGCTTTGCACTTCTGGTCGACCTAAATCAAAATTGGATGTGCCCCAACCCACATTGTCTCGCTTAATTCGATCTTCGTACTCATACGTACAGGTACCATCTAGACGACGTAAACCATGATTGTCTTTGCAAAAATGACTCGGTACCCAATCCAAAATCACGCCGATTCTTTTTTGATGAGCTAGATTTACAAAGTACATGAAATCCTGGGGGTTTCCATATCGACTAGTAGGTGCAAAGAAGCCTGTTGCCTGATACCCCCAGGACCCACCAAAGGGATGCTCCACAACAGGTAACAACTCGATGTGGGTATATCCCATCTCTATTACATAATCAATCAGTTCATCAGCGAGCTCACGGTAGGTATAATACTGCTCTTCTCCCTTTTGTTTCCAAGACCCTAGATGAACTTCGTAAATTAGCATTGGGCTTTCATAACAGTTATACTGCTCTTTAGAGTCCTGCCAGTCCTTGTCCTGCCACTGGTATCCACTAAGATCATAGACAATGGAGGCTGTGGCCGGAGCGACTTGGTGGTAAAATCCATAGGGATCCGCCTTTAGCCTGATCTTACTTCGATGGTCTTCAACGGCATATTTATAAACTGTACCTGCCTGTAATCCTGGAACAAAAATCACCCAGATCCCCATGGCAATACAATCGAGGTTGTGATCATCTCCTATCCAGTGATTGAAATCACCGACAATTTGTACATTTTTCGCCCGAGGCGCCCAAAGGGCAAACCTAACACCATTAACTCCATCCTCTTGACAACAATGGGCCCCAAGAAATTGATAGCTGCGACAATGATTCCCCTGATGAAACAGATACTGGTCGTATTCACTATGAGGAGATGAAATCCAATTGCTCATTAAGTGTCCTCCCTTACCGCATCATCTTTCACCAGTTCCTCATATAATTCACGATAACGAGTTGCTGAGCTTCGCCAGCTGAAGTCAAGCTGCATCGCTGTTTTACGCATGCGAGTCCAAGCTGGTTTGTCTCGATAAAACGAAAGAGCCCGATCGATAGTGCAGAGCATATCATGGGCATTATAGTTTGTGAAGGTAAACCCATATCCTTCACGTGTCATTTCATTGTAAGGAATAACAGTATCCCTTAAGCCACCAGTTTCACGCACGATAGGTAAACATCCATAGCGCATGGCGATAAGCTGGGATAAGCCGCAAGGCTCAAAGCGCGATGGCATTAGAAATAAGTCTGCTCCCGCATATATTTGATGGGCTAAGGAATTATCAAACAAAAGATTAGCAGACATCCTATCTGGATATCTAGTAGCTGCTTGACGAAGCATTTCCTCATACCCTGGATCCCCTGTTCCAAGCACAACAAGCTGGACAGATAAGTCTAGAATGTCTTTAAGAACACGGGTAATCAAATCCAAGCCTTTTTGATTTGCTAAACGAGAAACAACCCCAATTATCGGTATTTTCCGATCCACGGGTAAGTTTAAATCCCGTTGCAACCGTAGTTTATTCTCAACCTTATAACGCAAGGAGTTCCAACCATATCCTTTGTAGATGTAGGGATCCGTCTCGGGGTCATATTCATGATAATCAATTCCATTTACTATCCCCACTAGTTGATCCCGACGACTTTGTAGTAATCCATCTAGTTGTTCACCAAAGAAGGGATGTTGAATTTCCTCTGCATAGGTCTGGCTAACGGTGGTAATCCTTTGTGAGTAAACCAATCCAGCTTTCAAGAAATTCACGTTATCAAAAAACTCGATTCTCTCTGGCGTATAATAATCCCAACTAAGATCAAGCAATTCAGGTAAGACCGCCTTGGGAAAAATCCCTTGGTATTGAAGATTGTGAATAGTAAATACCATCTTAATCTGTTGATAAAACGGATCTTCACCATGGTGAACCTGCTTAAGCAAACTAATTATAGCCGTCTGCCAATCATGTAAATGGATCACATCAGGGCAGAACTTAATTCTTGGCAGGCTTGCTAACACTGCTTTACAGAAGAAGGTATACCGCTCCGCTTCATCATCAAACCCATAAATTCCATCTCGATCAAAATACTGTAGATTATCGACAAAGTAGAAACGAATACCTCCATAGGTAGCTTCTTCGATCCCACAGTACTGTTTCCGCCACCCGACTTTTACAGTAAAATCCAGTAGAGGGGTTATCTCTGTATCGGCCTTAATCCATTTGTACTTCGGCAAAATCACGCGCACATCAAGGCCTTGTTGTTTTAGTTCCTTCGGCAAGGAACCCACCACATCCGCCAAGCCCCCTGTTTTAATAAAGGGAACTGCCTCTGACGCTACAAATAGGATCTTCATGCTATCCCTCCTAAAGAACTGTCTTCTTCCCAATAACTAAGGGATATCCTGGATCGCCTAATAAGTGTTTTCCCTCGGTGATAACAACATCCTTATCCAAGATAACGCCTTCTAACATTGCATTTTCCTTAATCTCGCTTCTCTGCATCAAAATGCTACCCTTGATATGCACACCCTTCTGGATTCGTACGCCTCGAAAAAGAATACTGTTCTCAACAGTCCCATCAATCATACAACCATTAGCCACTAGACAATTGGATACTTTGGCCTTGTGTCCATACTGGGCTGGCGCCTCGTTCTTAACTTTTGTATAGATCAATCCTGAACGAAAAAAAAGTTCTTCCCAGATGTTAGGATCAAGAAGTTCCATACTGTGTTTATAATAAGCCTGTAAAGAATTTATACTAGCTACATACCCATTAAAGCAATATCCATATATGTTTAGCTGGCTAAGGTTTTTAATTAGACCATCTTTGACAAAGTCTGTTTCCCCTCTACATAGGCAAAGATCGACTAACTCCATCAGCAGTTGCTTACTCATGATGTACATCTTCATGGATACGTTATCTTCTTTTGCATGGAGTGGATTTACTTGTATACCAGTCACCTTCTGATCGCTATTGAGACTAAAGATGGTACTTAGATTGGATGGTCCCCTGGATTTATGATAGATAACAGTTATATCGGCATTTTTCTCATCATGATAGGCTAGTGCTTTCTGGTAATCAATATTACAGACCATGGACGTACCGGCCATTATTACCGTATCTTGACGGGATCGTTCAAAATAGTCATAATGGCGATGAAGAATCTCAATATCTCCACTGTTTCTCTCCTCACCACGATAATCCGGAGGTAAAATGAATAAGCCATCGCGTTGGCGATTTAGATCCCACTCTCGTCCCGTGCCAAGGTGGTCCATCAGCGCACGGTACTGCTCTTGCACGAAAATACCCACATTGCGAAGGCCTGCATTAACCATATTGGATAATACAAAATCAATTAACCGGTACCGACCCCCAATAGGTACCGCACCTAGCGTGCGATGGTTAGTTAAATCCTTCAGCAGTTCAGCTGGTTCAACCAGATTAATAATCCCCATTACATCTTTCATCTCTAATCCTCCTCAAACCTGAGCTGTAGTTGCTATTTTTGATCTACTCTTAATATGAGCTCCTTCAGCCACTACAGTGAGCTCCTGTTCGTCACCGGGATCTCCCTGTCCAATATGGCAATCCTCTTCTATTATAGCATTGCTACCAATAATGGCCTTAGAAACTATCACGTTCTCACCAATAGTCACATTTGGCATTAAAACAGAATCATGAATCTTACTGTTTTTCCCGATCCGCACACCGGGAAAAATCACAGAGTGATCCACAAGACCATAGACTATACACCCTTCGTTAATCAGTGAATCTTGGATAATGGATTGATCAGCCAAGAAATGAGGAGGCTGTGTGGGGTTAACAGAATAAATCCGCCAGTTTCGTTCATGCAGATCTAAACTAGGTTTTTCTGCTAGTAAGTCCATATTCGCTTCCCATAGACTGTCCAAGGTTCCTACGTCCTTCCAGTATCCAGAATAGGGGTAGGCGTAGAGATCATTTTCACTAGCTAGCATTTTAGGTATCACATTTTTACCGAAGTCATTACTTGAACTAGGATCTGCCTCATCGGCCTCTAGATACTGCTTCAAGATGGGCCAATTAAAAATATAAACACCCATGGAAGCTAGGTTACTGCGGGGATTAGCCGGTTTTTCATCGAACTCGACAATTTTATTCTGATCATCCACGTTCATGATCCCGAACCGACTCGCTTCCTCCCACGGTACTTGAATCACAGCAATCGTAGCCCTGGCCTGTCTTTGCTTGTGATAGGTTAGCATGGCCGCATAATCCATCTTATAGATGTGATCACCTGATAGAATCAGGACATGTTCCGGATTATGTGCCTCAATGAAATCAATATTCTGGTAGACTGCATTTGCTGTACCTTTATACCACTCTCCACCATTCTCCCGGACAAAAGGAGGTAAAACAGTCACGCCACCATGCTTTCGATCTAAATCCCAAGAACTACCAATACCAATATATGTATTAAGAGCTAGTGGCTGGTATTGGGTAAGCACACCGACAGTGTCTAGTCCTGAGTTTGCACAATTGCTAAGAGTAAAATCAATAATCCGATATTTTCCTCCGAAAGGTACAGCTGGCTTGGCAACACGCTTAGTCAAAACTCCTAACCGACTACCTTGACCACCAGCTAAGATCATGGCAATGCACGCCTTGTTCATCATCTGAATTCCTCCTCCTATAATAAGATTTAGAGAGGTTGTTAATTAACCTTATTATTAGTTTTCAAGTATTCTTCAGCTCTATCCTGCATACCCTTGTTTTTTTAAAACTAATTCCAAATATAAGTACCATTGTCTTCTACTTCAAGACGAGTCATAGTCCGCTGGCCACTCTCCATGAGCAAAGTGTCTTCTTGATAAAACATTGATATACAGCTAGTTTTCATCTAACTTACTCCCAGGAATTCCAAACATCAGGCTGATATCCTACTGTTGCTTGGCGACCATTGCGTACAATAGGTGTGTTATACAGATCAGGATTTTCTAATAAAATATCCCTTTTAATCTCTGAACTGATAATTCGATCCATATTTAAGACCTGGTAATTCTTCGCATTACGATTCACCAGCTGATCTAGGCCGACGGCCGCTTGTACGCTACGGAGTTCACCTTTACTCAATCCTTTCTGGTTCAAATCGATAGACTGAAATTTGATCTGTCGTTCTTTAAAGTACCGTTCGGCTTTTTTAGTATCAAAACATTTTTTAATTCCGTAGATCTGAATATTCACTCTTAATCACCCACTAATCATTTCTGGATCTGCACTACCCATTCTTACTTCTCTAAACCCATACTTATCTCC
>SKHL01000137.1 GCA_007116995.1 Limnochordia bacterium | reverse complement strand
GATATGCTTTCCGCTTGTAGCATCCACAAGCTGATAGGGCAAGCGGCAGGGTTGGGCACATTGGCCTCTGTTCCCACTGCGCCCACCTAACAAACTGCTGAATAAACATTGCCCAGAATAGGAAATACACAAGGCTCCATGAACAAAAACTTCTATTTCCAGAGATGATAATTTTGTAATATCACAAATAGCGTCTAAGCCCAGTTCTCGCGCTAACACGACTCGGGTAATCCCAAGTCTCGCTAAAGCCTTGGCTCCTTGGCTAGTATGGATCGTCATTTGCGTGCTAGCATGAATCTGGAAATCAGCAAATAAGTTCTTAATTATATGAGCTAACCCGATATCTTGCACAATCACGGCATCCACGCCGATAGAGTATAGAAAGCGAATATACTCTATGGCTTGCTCTAACTCGTGTTGATGAATCAATATATTAACTGTAATATATACCTTAACACCCCTAATATGGCAATAGCCAACAGCCCACTCTAACTCTTTGTTGGAGAAGTTAGCAGCAAAGGCTCGCGCGCTAAACAGCTTACCTCCAATATATACCGTATCGGCACCATTCTCCACTGCTGCAATTAGACTATCCTTAGAACCTGCTGGTGCTAGCAGTTCCATGTCATTCTCCTCCTATCAGCCATTACGTTGGAAGTAATCAATGATTCCATGATAGATTCCCCGTGCTGATTCTAATCGATACCAATTCTGTGCCAATAAATCAGCTTCGCTAGCATTACTCAAAAACCCAACCTCTATTAGCGCTGAAGGCATAGTTGTATTTCGTAAAACATAGAAGTTACCACGTCTAACCCCTACATTCCTACTACCAAGTTGCTTCACAGTGGCTCGTTGTAGGGAATCTGCTAATAACCAATCATGGGAATGATAATAATAGGACGTTGTCCCCGAGATAGACCGATTATCATTCCAGTCATTATGAATGCTAATGAAGATATCTGCATTGCTCCGATTAGCTGTAAACGTGCGTACGGCTAGCTGACCGTTAATCTGATTATGAAAAGATGTGCCTTGGGCTGGATTCACATCAGTTCTCCGAGTCATAATCACATTAGCTCCTGCATTCTCTAACATACCCTTAAGATCATGGGCAATAGCTAATACATTGGCGGCTTCTGTCGTTCGTCCTACGCCTAAAGTACCAGGATCAGAGCCTCCATGTCCTGGATCAATCACAATTGCTTTTCCCCGAAGAATTTGATCTCTATTACCTGGAATGCGCGATGGAACCTGTCCTCCCTGATTTGGAGGGAAAGGCCTATTAACCCGATCACTCGTAGTCTGCTGGCCAGCTAGACCTGATATAAAGAAAAATACTACCATCAAAACTGTCGTCCATATATTAGTGTATAGTGTGATGTTTGTCTTAGGTGAGACCTGAGATGACACGGGCGCTCCTCCTTACTCTTTTATCTGTAAGGTATTCACCCTCCATCCACTACTTCCTTCAAGCAACTTTAGGTGCATTTCCCCAGATAATCCTGGAGTTCCTGAATTGTCCAGGTGTTAACCACATCGCAACTCTCCAACCAAGCTCGTTTGGCGTACGCTACACCGTAGTGCATATAATCTAGTTGCTCTACACTATGGGCATCGCTGTTTATTGCTAGCTTAACCCCCTTATCCTTAGCCGCTCTTGCATATTGATCTGCTAGATCTAGTCGCTCCGGTGAAGCATTTATCTCTAAAATCTTCCCATAGTCTGCAGCGGCCTGTATTACCGCATCAAGATCAATATCATAGGGCTGGCGGTGACCGATAATCCGTCCTGTGGGATGGGCAATTATACTCACATGAGGATTCTTAATGGCCTGAATAACTCGATGAGTGAGTTTATGCTCCTCTTGCCGAAAACCACTATGAATCGATGCCACTACTATATCTAAATCAGCCAATACTGCATCGTCATAATCCAGGGACCCATCGGCTAAGATATCACATTCGACTCCGCACATAATAGGAAATCCTAAGTCTTGACTGACCTGCTTAATCTCGTGACGTTGCTTCATTAATCGCTTTACTGACATTCCATTGGCAATCGTTAACGTACGGGAATGATCACAGATTCCAATATATGCTAATCCATTTTTCTGGGCAGCCTTAGCCATTTCTGAAATACGATTAGTTCCGTCACTATACACGGTATGCATGTGCAGATCTGAGCGGATTTGATCCATGGATATTAACCTTGGCAATGTATTTGAGGCTGCAGCCTGGAACTCACCTCGATCTTCCCGCAACTCTGGAGGGATATAACTCAATCCCAAAAGAGAAAAGAGATCCGCTTCACTGTTAATCTCTAAGGCTTCGCCATTTTCGTTGGTCAATGCATACTCACTTAGCTTCATTCCACGCTTCTGTGCCCGTTTTCGCATACGAATATTGTGATTCTTTGATCCGGTAAAGTAATGGAGTGCACAAGGAAATTGCGTTGGTGTAACTACGCGTAGATCTGCAGAGAATCCTGTCTTTAATACGACGCTAGCTTTCGTATCACCTCGCACGCTTATCTCTTCTACTATGGGCATTGTACAAAAGGTATCCATTACGGTGACACTATCGTGACTAGCAACAAGCAGGTCTAGATCCTTCGTGTCTTCACGAAAACGACGGATGCTCCCAGCGATTTCCACCTGCTCAACTCCGATTATCTGCTGAAGATAGGCCTTGACTTCCTGGGAAATAGGTAAAACGACGCCGATCGATACACGAGTACTGCCACAACGAGTTCGTTCAAGATCGCGTACGATACTCAACTCCGTTTTGGCACCCAACCCCTTTAGTTCTCGTATTTTTTTAGCCTTTGCGGCTGCTTCTAATTCGTCAAGGGACGTTATTCCTAGCTGCTGATGAAATGTTTGAATCATCTTAGGACCAACACCCGGTATATCTAGCAGTTCAAGCAATCCGGGAGGCACATCCGTCCGTAACTGCTCTAGATACTCAACGGATCCTGTAGTGACAAACTCAGTTATTTTACTCTCTAGTGCTTTACCGATCCCAGTTATTTTCCCTAAGCGTCCTTCCTTAGTCACAGTAACAATGTTTTCTGGTAACTCCGTGATAATCTTAGCTGCCTTTTCATATGCCCGAACCTTAAATATGTTTTCACCCTTAAATTCTAGTAGCGTAGCAATCTCCTGCAGTACGTAGGCCAAAGACAGATTTTCCACAGAATCCCTCCTCTTAAAACAGATCAAACCCCGCTACGTAAAGCGGGGTTTAGAATAACTGCATATCGTACATGCTTTTCATACGTCGTCTGATGGCTGTTGGGAAATAGCCATCCCGGTTTAGGCCAGTCCATCGGCCAAACGATCTCCAATTTCTGGTGAATGACGGGCCAGACAACGATTACTTGATGGGCTGTAATGGATTCTTCTAAGACATGATCAACAGGCGCAACACCTAAAGATCCGAGCAATACCACACTAATTACGACGATTACTCCCACTTTGATTACACCGAAACCGGCCCCTGCTAGGTTATCCAACAAAGCAAACGGCGTTAACCGAATTGCTCTTGCCCATAAAAACCCAAAAAACACTGCGAGTATGCTGATACCCAACACCAAAACGAAAAAAGCTAATAATTGTGCCTGCCAATCTAATAGGGGATACGCAACTATAAGATAATAAGCTAGTTCCTGATACCCCTGAAATGCTAAGACTACTGCTATTAGAGAACCTACTAAACTAAACACTTCTCGAATGAAACCGCGACGGAAACCTCGGATAACGCTAAACGCTACAAAAGCCATTACAACTAAGTCCACCCACTTACCCGTCACGTTGTCACCTCACTTGGTTGGCTTCCTCCATAATCTGAAGAAGCTCTTTATATTCTGCCCGAACTTTCTCAAGTTCATCAGCTAGATTTAAAGCAGTCAAAATAGCAACTCGATGGCGAGTGAGTTTAGGATTACCTTCTTGAATACTCTTCATATGGGTATCAACAATATGAGCTAGACTCCGAATATATTCTACTGAAGCATCGCCTTTTATTGGATGTTCTTCGCCACCAATACACACTCGTACCGTTACCTGACCATCTTTATTCATAGCCAAACCCCATCACCCCTTCTCATATACACCTAGTTCGCCCTAAAAAGTCTATTTCCTGCAATTCTAGTTACGAATCTCCGCTTTATATTTCTGTTGCACACTCTGATACATTAGCTTCATCTGCTGGTTTACTACCTCATCGGTGAGCGTATGATTCCCTTGAAAGATAAAAGAAAAAGCAACACTCTTCATGCCTTGGCTGACTTGGGCTCCCTGATAAACATCAAAGACCTCTACCTTTTTCAACAGCTCTCCTCCGGCTAACTGCAGGGTATTGACAACATCTGCAACTTGAACATCATCTGCTAGTAGTAAGGCCATGTCTCGATCTACAGCTGGAAACTTAGGTAACGCCATAAACAATGAAGTCTTTTTAGGGAACTGCAATAAGGTATCTAAATCAATCTCGGCTACATATACTCGCTCGACAATGCGATACTCCTTCTGTACGCGAGGATGTATCTCACCGTAACCACCAACTACCTGCTTACCTAGGCGAATCTGTCCTTGTCGGTTAGGGTGAAAGACGGGAAACTCCCCGCACTCCCAGACAAACTCACCAGAAAACTGACTAAGCACTAATTCAACATAGCCCTTCAAGTCATAAAAATCATAATTCTCTGCCTTGACATCCCAGTGACTTTTCTGTCTTGGACCAGTAAGAAGGAGACTGAGATATCGTTGTTCTCGAGGTTGAGCCTGCAAAGGTAACTTTTCAGGGATATAGACAGCTCCAAGCTCAAATAAATTCACCCGCTGTTGTTGACGACTAAGATTTCGAGACGCACAGTCAAGCAGCCCAGGAATTAGCGTAGTACGCATCACCGAATAATCCTCTGTTAGTGGATGCTGTAATGGTATCTGTCTTGAATATCGTTCTACATCCTTAAGCCCTACTCGTTCAATGTTTTTTGGATGAACAAAGGAGTAGTTTATGGCTTCAGATAACCCGGCTCCCACTAATGTGGTCCGTAATAGATCGCATCTCCGCTGGGTCACACTTGTGCTACCTTGGCTAGTCAACCCACTAGGTAATGTGACCGGTACGTTGTCAAACCCCCACAGTCGAGCCACTTCCTCAATTAAGTCACACTCTAATTCAATGTCCTGGCGAAAGGAGGGTACTGTAACCTGCCATGGCGCACTAGAGTCATCAATCACAAGTTCAAGACTGGTTAGCATAGAAATCATCTCTTGCTCGGGTATATCAGTGCCTAGCAATTGGTTTACTCGTTTGGGACTCAACTCAACTGTCTGCTTATGGCTGGTCACATGATTAACATCAAGTACTCCTTTGGCTACTTGTGCAGCTGCATACCGGTGAAGGAGGTCTGCTGCTCTGTTAAGTGCTAGTAGTGTTCCATGTGGATCAATCCCTTTTTCAAACCTGGCCGCTGCTTCGGAGAGGATCCCTAGTCTACGTGATGTACGCCGAATATTTGCCGCAGCGAAATTCGCTGACTCCAACAAAATGCTAGTGGTGGACTCTGTTACCTCGCTATTTTCTCCACCCATTACACCAGCGATACAAGCAGATTGATTGGCATCGCAAATCATCAACATATCCTTGGTAAGAGACCGTTTCTCTCCATCTAGTGTAATGAGTTCCTCACCATCTAAAGCTGTGCGGACCACGATACGATGCTCTGCTAACTGATCATAATCAAATGCATGTAACGGTTGTCCTGTTTCTAGCATTACAAAATTTGTAATGTCCACTACATTGTTAATGGGTCGCATTCCCGCAGCGCGTAACTTCTGCTGAATCCACTGAGGCGATGGTCCGATTTCTATGTTTTGCAGAAGACGAGCACTATAACGCGGGCACTTCTCTTGTGCCTCCACAGTAATAGACGCAAGTTCCTCAATCGGTAGGTTGGACTCCACAAGATTCACGTTTGGATAGGTAATCCTTGTACCTAACAGGGCAGCCACTTCTCTTGCAATTCCAATCATACTCATACAATCAGGTCGATTGGCATAGATGGATACATCCAGAACCAGATCATCTAAGCCCAGTGCTGCAGATACACTGTGTCCAACTGGGCTTTCTGAAGGTAGCACCATTAACCCCGATGCGTCATCTCCAACAGCTAGCTCAACCTCGGAACAAGCCATCCCATAGGATTTTACTCCTCTAAGATCAACAGACTTTATTTGCATACCATTCGGTAAAATAACTCCTTCGAGGGCTACCGGGACCTTCATCCCGACAGCTACGTTAGGTGCCCCACAAACAATGGTTTTACGTTCTTCGCCAACACAAATCTGACAGACATTCAAACTATCTGCGTTTGGATGTACGGTTATTTCCTCAATCTCCCCTACAACGACTTGATCTAAGGCTGGTGCGATACTCTCCACACTTTCTACCTCAAGACCTGCCATAGTTAACCGATCAGCTAATTCCTGGGCACTCCAGGGGATTTCAACAAATTCTTGTAACCATCGGTACGATACTTTCAAATCTACTCCTCCTAGCCATTCTCATAAAATTACGCTTGTTGCCCTTCGCCCTTAGAATTGACGTAAGAACCGTAGATCATTTTCAAATAACAAGCGAATATCATTAATTCCATATTTTAACATGGCAACTCGATCAATACCCATACCAAAAGCAAAACCACTTACCTCTTTTGGATCATATCCTACTTTTGTCAATACTCTTGGATCAACCATACCCGAGCCAAGAATTTCAAGCCATCCTGTATCTGAACACACTCGACAACCCACGCCTTGACACATAATACAGGACACATCCACTTCTGCACTCGGTTCAGTAAACGGGAAATAACTGGGTCGAAATCGAGTCTTAGTCCCTTTGCCAAACATTCTTTCCGCAAATAACTGTAACGTCCCTTTTAGATCCGCTAGTGTAATTCCTCGGTCAACAAACAACCCCTCTACCTGATGAAACATAGGTGAATGTGTAACATCCGCATCTGACCGATATACCTTACCTGGCGCAATAACTTGTATTGGTGGTGCTTGTTTCTCCATGGTACGAATCTGCACAGGAGACGTCTGGCTACGAAGCAATAGTTGTTCTGTCAGATAAAATGTATCTTGCATGTCTCGCGCTGGATGGTCACTAGGTACATTCAATGCCTCAAAGTTGTAATAGTCTGTTTCTATCTCTGGGCCTTCCACTACCTGGTACCCCATGGTCATAAATATACTCTTTATTTCTTCTAGCGCGAGAGTTATCGGATGATACGTACCCTCAGCAGGTTTCCGACCTGGTAAGGTGATGTCAATTGATTCTTTCGCTAAGGCACTCACTTGCGCTGTCTCCGCTAACTGAACTTCACGCTGCTGGTAGAACCCTTCTAGTTCGTCCCTTAGCTTATTCACTAACTGACCAACCACAGGTCGTTCTTCTGGTGGTAATTGACCCATTCCGCGTAATAGGGCAGTCAACTCTCCCTTTTTTCCTAGATACTGCACTCGTAATTCTTGTAACTGGTCCAAATCTTTAACCTGCTGGCAAGCGGAAACAGCT
>SKHL01000008.1 GCA_007116995.1 Limnochordia bacterium | reverse complement strand
CTGGGTTATATTTTCGGACAAACCCAATTTCTAGCAAGGTGCGGAGTATCCGGGTCAGCACATGAACATCATTATCGGAATCGAGCACGGAAAAGCGCGGATGGGTATCTCCATACAGTTGGGTACCCTTCTTACGAATGCAGTTTCCTAGATGAAGATGGGTTAGAATAGGCATAGCCTTTGTTAGTGCTTGATCGTAATCTTCGCCAAGCAATGCCAGATGAGTTAGGTCTAAGGTAAGCCCGAGGCAGCAATGATCGGACTTGATCTGCTGCAGCACCTCCACGGCTAGTTCTGTCGGACCTAAGATACATCGCTTTTCAATATTGCGATCATAGGTTTCTAAATTGACTCCCATACCACCCTGGGACTGAGCATAAGCACAAATCTCATGTAGGCTTTCGATTAGATGCGACTTAGCCTGGCTAGACTGGTTGTCCGGAGGATTAGAGTGATACCCATCCATTAGCACAAAATTTGATGCCTCCATGGCATAGGCCTGATCTACTGCTTCCTTTAATCGATTAATACTCCGCAATCTCACCGATTTATCTAGAGAAGCCAAATTCAGTTTTTCCCGCAAGATTAAGAGTTGAGCACTATAGATAATCCTTAAAGCAGTCGCTTCCGCTAGCTTGTGGATCTGTTTTGCTTGCGTCTCATCCATCACTGGAGCAATCTCCACCACACTAAAATATGGATCTAGGGCAATTTCTTCTATTGTGGAGAGTAGATCCACCTCTCCTTCCATAGACTTTGGATATAGCATATAATGGATAATTCCTAATTTAAAATAGGGTTGCCACTGCATACCGTTTTCTCCTCATAGCATATTATTTTGGTTAGTATACCCCACACAGGTTGTAAATACTAGCTAAAAGGTGTATACTGATAACTATACTTAACAAAGAGGAGGTGTCTTTCTTTGAAGTCAATTAAAGAAAGAGTGCAGGATGTGCTTGAAAAAATCCGTCCAGCCATTCAAGGTGATGGTGGTGACGTGGAGTTAGTCGACGTAGATGATAGCAATGTAGTAACCGTACGTCTCACCGGAGCATGCGCCGGGTGCCCAATGTCACAAATGACATTAAAGAATGGGATCGAACGCATTGTGAAACAAGAAATTCCAGAAATTGAATCTGTGGAGGCTGCACAGTAATACACACATTTCTTTGGGGTAGGCTTTGTGCCTACCCCATTGTTAGATCCATCTATTGGTTGGAGGTATAGTTATGCAGGATTTAATGGAGAAGGCGAAAGAGCTAGGCATTGATAAAATTAGCGTCACCCATGCCCAGCCCTTTCATGATGAGTATAAGAATGGTCTTGATTTACAGTTACAAGGCTTATATCCTAAATTCGTCGAAACTGATCTCAATTTACGAACCAATCCGGCCGCTATTTTATCATCAGTCCGTTCAATTATTAGTGTGGCTATTGCCTATAAGAGCACAGCGCCTTCACTAGAACCCTTAAGCGGCCAACTATCTCGCTATGCATGGGGAGAAGATTATCACAACATTCTCTACCTTCGACTCGAATCCTTAGTCACATGGCTGAGGAAAGCCTATGGAATTGTTGACTATTACATTGCGGTTGATTCCAAACCCCCAATTGATCGGGCTATTGCGCTTAGAGCTGGTCTTGGGTGGATTGGTCAGAATTGTTCTGTGTTTGTGCCTCCCTATGGCTCCTGGGTTTTTTTAGGTGAGATTCTAGTGGATCAGGAACTACCATCCATTTCTTCGCCGGTACAAAAGCCTTCTTGTGTTGCTGACTGCGGACGTTGCGTTAAGGCTTGTCCTACGAATGCACTATATGAGCCCTATAAGATAAATCCACATATCTGCATATCCTATCTAACGCAGATGAAAGGCATGGTTCCTCGCTATCTACGACCGAAACTTGGAACCAAACTGTGGGGCTGTGATATCTGCCAGCAAGTCTGCCCCCACAACCAAAAAGCTCCGGCTTCCAACAATGATTGTTTCTATCCCATAGAGAAGACCAGCATCCCGTTAATCCCATTACTCACTATCTCTAAGAAAAGCTTTCAACAACGCTTTGGTCATACCGCCCTAGCCTGGAGAGGGAGAGGCTTATTGCAGCGAAATGCCGCCCTGATCCTTGGCAATATAGGAGACCCACAAGCAATCAATGGCCTATCAGACGCGCTAAAAGACCCAAAACCAGTAGTACGTGCTAGTGCTATTTGGGCTTTAACCAAGATAAATACAAGCCGTAGCCAGGAACTAGTAGCTAAAGCGGTCGACTACGAAACGGATCCACTAGTCCTCGCAGAAGTAGAATCGAGTAGCTAAGAACTAAGTGATCAAGCCTAGTTCTTTCGCTCTCAAGAACACTGCGTACGGATCGTGTACACCGTTCTGCTTTGGCTATAGCTTGTTGCGGAGAACGTCCTGGTCTGTATCCATAGCTTGACGGGTTTACCTTCGTCTCTTTGGTTTCGAGTATGTTCATGATTCATCCTTACTTTCTAGCCCGAGCTAAAAAACCATGCTCTCCTAGAATCTTTACGGCCTTATCCGCAGCATCCACTTGGGCGAAACCTAATCGAAGTGATCCCCCTTCTCCTTCCCGCACCCGTAAGATTTCAATGTCATCAATGTTTACCCCTTGTCTACCTAGAATCGCTGCTACTTTTCCAATCAGGCCAGGCTTATCTGGAATGGTAACAACGATCTCTTCTAAAAATGGCCAATATCCTTTGAGCTTAGCCGGTATCTTAGCACGTACATCCTTAGCCTGAGCCATGCTCTGCTCAAATTCTTGCTTTAATGTACCGCGCAACTGTGTTTCAAAAGAATTAAGGTTCTCTTTAAATATGGAAATCATTCGTAATAATTGATCCTGATTACTAAAACAGATATCTCTCCATAATCTTGGATTTCCTGATGCAATGCGAGTAGTATCTCGGAAACCTCCTGCGGCCAACATTAACGCATGAGGATGAGCATCTTCAATAGCAGCCACGGAATTCACTAACGTAGATGCTACTAAATGAGGCAGGTGGCTAATAGCAGCAACCAATAGATCATGCTCATCAGGATCTATTTCTACTAATCGGGACCCAATACCCTCGCATAGCAACTTAACCCGAGTAAGGGCTGTTGCATCTGTTTCTTTAGTCGGAGTCAACACATAGATAGCATTCTCAAACAGATAGGGATCAGCACCCTTTACACCAGTCGTTTCGCTTCCGGCCATAGGATGACCGCCGACGAAAAAATACTGATCTCCTAATACGCTTTGGCAAGCACGAACAAAATCTCCTTTCGTGCTTCCCACATCGGTAATGATGGTTCCTGGCTTTAGTTTGGGTTTAATGGTTTCTAAAATATTAAAGTTAATGGTGATAGGAGCAGCCAAAACCACTAAATCCGCATCTGCCACCTGATCAGTAAACTCTAAGTACCCTGCGTCAATGGCTCGCAGCTCTTTGGCTAGTTGTAACTCTTGATTCTCTACATCAACCCCGATCACCCAATCAGCAAGCTTATCCTTCTTAATCGCCATACCGAGTGAACCTCCGATTAGACCTACCCCAATAATAGCTACTTTACGAAACAACGCTGGCATGCCCTGAACTCCTCCTCATTTATCTAAACTTAGGTATACTCATCTCCACTCTCGATTGCGTTTACTCCATTGATCCTGATCATGTATAAAAGCAAGATATTTGGTTCGATCCATCTCCGTTAGATTAGCCATTGACTCTTCCAATATGGGCTTTGCCTCTTCCTCGCCAAGATATCCCACCAATGACACTCCGATAATTTCTTTACCATGACCCCATTCGCCCATGGTGAATATCTCTGTTAATAATGACGTAACGCGCTTATACTTAGGACCAGATGATAACAGATCGGCAATCATAATATGCAAAGACCCAAACTTATGCTTACGGACGTATTTTCGCACCTCAGGCAATGCTTTCAGCCCTAATTGCTTTAATAAATCTAAACAAAACTGGAATAACTCGTCCCAAGGTTCGATGGTATTCAATAAGTTTAGGGCCAGTTTGGCCACAATAGGCTCCTGATACTGTACTAATATCTCTAACGAGCGTTTCCCATAAGTAATAGGCACCTCTCGATTCAGTCCAATGGCCTCAACAATAGCGATGAACACTGGTGTAAGATGTTCCTTTACTTCGGACGAAGCCACTAATGCTTTATCCACAGCGGCGTCCTCATCTAAAAGGCTAGTAATCATCTCATCATACTGGTCCGATGAAATAGAAATTCGCTGGTCTGTATACCCACCTGCATCCTGACGAAAGTTTCGAACCGCCGCTAAATCTACCACCACATTTCCATTAACCCGTGCCCGTTTTTGTTTCTCAGCTCGAATATCCTCGAAGGGAAAGGCGAAGTAAGGGGATACTGAAAAGTTGCTAACTAGGGTCTGTAATCCAGACAACCACATTTGTAAACGAGCATCGCTTATGCGAAACCAAATTGGTCTAATATGATCCCCGCGTAAAAGCTGTGCTCCAACCCGCCCCATCAATTCAGTGACTTGCTCCCCTTTCTTCTCACGTATACACTGGTGTACCTGGCACAACAATTTATCTAGACTCACTGGTTCCTGGTGTTTCCCAAGCGCATAAAAATGCATCATTCGAGAATAAACTGGATACCGTTGCAACATAACCCAGCCAGCCCCTTTAATAAAATGCCCTGCTAAAGACTGCACATCCAAAGGCAGTGCCTCGGTCATAAGCTGCTTCGTTAGTCGCTGTAAGCATTTCTCTAACTCCTTATCTGCCTTAAGACAAACCTGGTCTGATTCTAGGCCTGCACAAAATAAAGTAGCTACAACCCAAAATTCCACTGTTGAGCCATAAGCTGCTAGGACTAAATCCCGATCATAAAACATCATGTTCTCTTTCAGTTCATAACAGGCAGAGACAAAACCCTCAATCGTGGTTAATTCCTTTACTTCTGTAAGCATTTCACGATAATCTATCCTCAAGCTTCTTCTCCCTTCTAATCTCTCACTCGCTAGACAGACCCTCTTTAATAGCATCTCTAGCTAACTGATCACACTTATTATTCCATTTGTTATCGCTATGCCCCTTTACTTTGATCCACTTAATAGTATGAATACGATCCAGGGCTAGTAAACGTTCCCATAATTCTCGGTTACTCACTGGTTGCTTTTTTGAATTCATCCAGCCTTTTTTTTGCCAGTTTTGTAACCAGTTTTGGTTGAATGCATTGACTAGATATGCACTGTCAGAATATAGGTTGACCTTACATGGTTCTTTTAATTTTGATAGCGCTTCAATAGCGGCTGTCAATTCCATTTTCTGATTGGTGGATACGGGCTCATACCCTCGTTGCTCGCGCAAAGTATCTCCATATATCAATACTGCACCCCATCCACCAGGCCCCGGATTATTAGAGCAGGCTCCATCTGTGTATATGGTTACCTCTTTCAAAGAAATCGTTCCCTTCCTAGGTTAGTTAAGCCTTCCCTTGCTGTTTTACCGTAACATCTTGGCATTCTACCTAGAATATGATATCTTATATATGAGTCAATATCTTACTAGGAGGTGAATTCCATGGAAGAACGCCTTGAGATATTAGTCCAAGGATCACGCCATATTGGTAAAGAATGCGCTAGATGTGGCGAGCACTTTATTGAAAACGATGAGATTGTCGAATGTCCACGCTGTCATAAAATTCATCATGTCCATTGTTGGAAAAGTAAAGGAGGTTGCGCTAGAACTGGTTGCCCACAAGTAGCCAGAACCATTATTGACGACCGCCCAAAAGGGGATGGGCCGCTCCCCGGGATTTCGCCTAAATATGTGTTTGCCGGTGCTGGCATTGCATTACTAATTATTCTGCTGATGACGTTTTGGCCTAAACCACCGGATCCGGCCGCTGGGCGCACCAGAATTGTGGTATTAATGGAATCCTTTCTGGACGAGGGTCAAGCGTTTCAAACAAAAATCATCGAGTTTAACCAAAGCCACCCTGATCTCTATATTGATTTACAAACCAGTCCTTTTAGCGTTTTAGAACAACAACTAATAGCTCGGATTGCAGCCGGGGACGCTCCGGATATTTTCACATTACCCTATAACCGCTTTGAATCATTTGTAAAATTAGAGGCCTTATTGCCGATAGGATCGGAAGATGTTCCATATTACGGTGTTCATCACCCATCTGCCTTTCGCGCACTGGGTATTTTTAGTAAAACAGTTCATCCCAAGAGCTCCCATGACGTATTGCACTACCTGCTAACACATTTGCCAAGTCGTGATTTAACCGAACAGCAGCAGCAACTAGGTATCCAAACACCCGCTTATCTGCAGGATACATTGAGTTTTTTGGATCAATGAAGGAGTCGCTCATGAACATTGCTATGTTTTCCGATAGTTATACACCCTATGTCAGTGGTGTAGTTCGATCAGTTCAACATTTCTCTCGAGGGCTCACGGCCCTCGGGCACAAAGTATACATTTTTGCTCCAGCCTATACTAAAGATCTAACAGATAGTCGTGATCAAGAGGAGATTACAGTCTATCGATTTTACTCGGTTCCTGCACCAACCTGTCCTAACTTTTTCCTGCCAATTCCTATTTCTGTACGCGCTGATCGTTTAGTACGTAGACTTAAAATCGACATTATTCATACCCATTCTCCCTTTCTGATGGGCCAATTAGGTGTGATTTTATCTCGCAAGCGAAACATTCCATTAATCTTCACACACCATACATTATATCATGAATATACCCATTATGTACCAGCTCCATCAGGTATTACCCGTCAAATGATTATTAACTATGTCCATCGTTACTTTCGCCATTGCGATCACATCATAACCCCAACTCTCCTCATTAAGGAGCTTCTATTAGAGTTATACCAATTAGATAAAGCGATTACTCCTATACCAACAGGGATTGACCTGGCTGCTTACGAACAAGCAGATAAAACCTGGTTACGGCTTCGCTTTAATATCCCAGCACAGGATCGCATACTCTTATTTATTGGTCGATTATCAAAAGAGAAAAACCCCTTAATCGTCCTGGAAACCTATGCCTTATTAGCAAAGAAGTTAGGAGACCATCTTCACGTAGTGTTTGTCGGTGATGGTCCAGAAAAGAAACGCTTACGGGAGTGGGCCGCCAAGCATGGGCTGGCGCATCTTGTTCATTTTACCGGTTCCATAGACTCCCAGCAAGTCGCTGATTGTTGCCAGGGCGCCGACCTCTTCCTGTTTGGTTCTACTACTGAAACTCAAGGACTTGTACTTGGTGAAGCGATGGCTGCTGGTTTACCTGTGGTGGCTGTGGCGGCGACAGGCACAAATGACATCGTTATCCATGGGAAAAACGGGTATGTTTGCCCCTCAGATCCACAGACCTTAGCTGAGTATTGCGAGAAAATCCTAACTAACCGCTCCCTTCATTCAGCCCTAGCGACTAATGCTCTAGCCACAGCCAAGGAATTAAGCATAGAAAACACTTCTATGCAGATGCTACGCGTTTATCATCAAGTACTAGCCTCAAAGATTAACATAACCTAGGCGCTAAGCATACCTTACTAGTAAAGGTGCTGTCTAGAGGT
>SKHL01000262.1 GCA_007116995.1 Limnochordia bacterium | reverse complement strand
GTATGTTTCCGGGATTAATGATCTGAATATAGCTGATTTAAAGCAGTATCGTTTACAAGTGGGGTATATCCAGCAAGATCCTTTTAGCGCTTTGACTCCGTTTATGGATGTGCATACAATCCTTGAATAACCACCAGACGAGCTTGTGTCAATGCTTGATGCGTCCGTTTATTTGGCTGGCTCTTCTGGTCTATGATCTCACATTACTGGAACTTTATATCGGTATGTATGGAGTTATTATGTATGTATGAAATGAACGGTGAACCGAAAGCACAATACAGTGATTTCTGTAGTGTGCTTTTCTGCATGAGGATCATAATTTTGGTTATCACTGTAGATACTAGCATAAAGATGGTAAGCTGGAGGGAAAACATGGAAAACCTATCTATTTATAGCTCGCCAAAGGACGCTAGTAGCCCCGTAGACCCTATTGTCCCACTAGTCAAGCAACAGCTTCAGGTGATCCTGGCTTCTGAGGGTAGCTTACAGGAAGTATTAGATTACTTGCGGGAATCGAACGGAAAGATGGTACGTCCTATTTTGGTTTCTCATAGTCATCGAATCTGTGGTGAGGCAGATGAGACGACAATTATACAGTTAGCTACTGGAGTGGAGTTGATCCACATGGCCTCATTAGTTCATGACGATATTATTGATCAATCTAATCTTCGGCGTGGTCAACCAACCATTCAAGCTCGCTATGGGCCCGCTGTGGCTGTTTTAGCGGGTGATTTTCTGTTTGCAGCTGCCTTTTCCTTGTTTACGCGATGGAACCAGGCGGGCGTGTTGAGTTTAATGACTGATGTAATTCGAAATATGTGCGCAGGTGAAGTAGATCAACTAGTTGCACCAAAGCAAGATGAAGGGTTTTATTGGAACTACATACACAAAAAAACGGCTTGTTTGCTTGGGGCTGCATGTAAAGTGGGTGCGATGGTATCTTCTTTGCCAACAGTTGAGAATATGGATAAGATGGAACAATTTGGTCTAAATTTGGGCTATGCTTTTCAATTAGTGGATGACATCTTAGACTTCACAGGCGATAGCAAGATATTAGGTAAGATGCAGGGTAGTGATTTTCAACAAGGTATTTGGACGTTGCCAATTATTCGGGGTGTCAATCGTATGGTAATACCTAGTGACTGGAGAGTATCTCTTAGTCAGCCCGAGCTCAATCAACTATTAACGGACTCTGGCGTACTAGATGAAGTCTACCAAGAAGCCTGTACTTATAGCCTTCAGGCTATCGAGTTATTGTCGGATTACCAAGATGGTCTGATTAAGGATAAGCTAACCCAGATTGCTCGTTTTGTGGTAGATCGCAACCATTAAGAGGGTTATACTTTAATAAAAGTGTTTGACCTTCCTTAGATAGCAGCATAATTGATACAGAGTATTCGACCCTTGATCATTAGCTAATACTTGCTGGTATGCAGAAAAAAGCTTATCCCGTCTGACTTTGGGATCAGATCCATACATGGCGATTAAGCCTTGGATGACTAGGGTGTGAAAGTAAGAATACGGTAATGATACTGCATTTTTTTTGCTATCTTCCATAAAGTAGCTAAGGCGTTGGACGCTATGACGGTGATTATCATAGTAGTAGGTGAAATTAATATCCCCATGTTCTTGGTCTTCTAGCACATCGATATAGTAGTCTAGGAGAATGTGAAGTGCCTGTATTCCTGGAACATAACAGTCATAGATTCGTTTAATCATTGAGGTGGAATAAGGATGAAAGCTAGCTGCAAAGAGCATAAATATGCCTAGCGTAGATCCTGTGGCTGCGGCCCACTCGTTCCAAGCTATATCTTCTGTTGAGAAAGTTTCAGAAATCCATTCTTTTAGTAGTCTCTCGCCATTTGGAACTAAATGTTTTCGGACTTGCAGCTCACAATAATAACGTGCTAGACGAAGAATAAGAGCTGTATTACTATGGTAATACGGCATCTTGCTAATCTGGGTTTGACACGTTTTGACCAAGCTAGTCAAATACGTATTTTCTTGGTAAGGATAATACTTATAGTAATTCTGGATTGAACCCTTCGGAGTTAGCGCATCAAGAAAACTAAAATGCAGTTGACGAAAAGCGCGATCGTCGTTGACCTTAACTCGATCGCAGAGATTATCTAGATAATCACTGATCGTCTGTAGAGAAACTATAGCGCTTTGCATTACCTTGCGATTAACTCCAGGGTACATAGCATAAATAGATCCACCAATGCAGTGAAATGCCTTCTGATCTAAGCTGGCATGAGCCTGGACTTTTAGTTCTTTTGGTATTTGTTCAGCCATGGTCTGCCAGTATTTCAGCTCCCGTTTAATCCGAGGAAAGTTGCTAACATACTTTAGTAGTATTGCGGTTTTCTTAGCTCTATGCATTGTGGATTATCCTTCCTCGTTTTATTCTTCTAGGTTAGTCTTACCAATTATGCTTAATCCATAAGGCAGGATTTTATGGATTAGCCCAGAATTAAGAGGAGAAGGGAGGAGCGTATGAAAAGTCTTGTGTTCTTAGACGTAGAAAGCACTGGTCTAAACGGCGTATGGGATCGTGTGATAGAAATCTACATGCTATCCGTGGATCATCAGGGTGATGTGGAGGAGTATCATAGCTTAATTAACCCAGAACGCCCCATTCCAAATAGGATTACAGAAATAACGGGTATTACAGATAACGATCTAATTGATGCTCCCACTGAGGTGGAGGTGGCTACTGGGATTCGAAGCTTTATTGGTGACGGACTTCTCGTAGCTCATAATCTTAGCTTCGATCGGCGGTTTCTCGAGTCAATGTTTCAACGCAATGCATGTCCACCATTAACGGCTGGGGGTATTGATACTCTAGCCATCAGTCGGCAACTCTTTCCAAAGCTATGTATTTACCCCCAGGGTGGGGGAAGTCATAAATTGAAGAATTTGATGTACCACTTTATGTTGGATAAACAGTTTGCCAATTCGCACCGCGCCAAGGATGATGTGATGCTGTTAGTCCAAGTGTACCGCAAGCTACAGGATTATGCACATGGCACTCTACCTACTACATATCCACGAGCATTAACCCATGGGTGTCCCTCATGCGGCACTACCATGCATCTAGTTGATACCAGGGATAAGCGAGAATTAGTATGCGGGAGTCGATCCCAGTGCCAGTATCGACTGGTTGTTTAGGTAACGTTTGCAAGAAGAGGAGATAAGCATATAAGAGTCCTATTTGGTCTTGGATGTGCTTATTTTTTTATTAAGGGAAATAATTGCGAATATCCACAATTTGTGTCGTCAGTCATGAGATGTTTCGTGAATATCTGTCACATATATGGATAAATAGCATCAGATGCCATCGCTACTTATGCTATACAACAGGCATTGGCACCTAATATTCCATTTAGTACCAAGGAATTTTTATCTCGAATGTGTAATAGAGTACCATGCTAAGGAGGGATAGATCATGAGTGAAGTTCGTTTACTTGAATCAGTCGAACTCCAAGAGTATCAACAGTTATGTGCTTTTGCATTTCAGTATACGTTGCCAGAAGAAAGTGCACCCGAAACTCATAAGGACCAACAAACTAGGCCGATATTCGGTGTGTTTGAGGACTCGCAATTATTGGGAGGAATGGAGATAATTCCGTTCCACACCTACATATATGGTAAAGCAATACCAATGGGAGGTATTGCAGGGGTAGCCACTTGGCCTGAATACCGTCGGCAGGGAGTTGTGAAAACCTTATTACAATGGGGTATCCTTAGTAAAAAACCCTCCATTCGCAGACTGTGAGTTAATAACGCGTCAGATGGCTAGAATTGTAGATATTGAGCAGTTTTTTGCCATTTTACCTACCCCTTCTCTTGGAAATTTTCCAGCCCTTTATTTTCACATCGAAGATGATTTCGCTCCGTGGAATACAGGTGTCTGGAAATTGGATCATACAGGGGGAAAACTTACAGTTGAAGTGGGTGCAGAAAGTGACAGAACGAAGGCTATACCGATCACAATTCAGTCTTTTACTGCTTTAGCAGTGGGTCATAGTAGTGCAATGGAGCTGGCATATCTAGGACGATTAGCAGCAAGCAGTGAGCAGATCGCCTGGATTGATGCCGTCTTTCCAAAGACCATCACCTATGGAACAGACTTCTTTTAACGAATTGTTTTTTTGTGGAGTAGGAGGTCCAAGATGGATACGGTCACTATACCGAAGGTAAGCGAATATCTAGAAGCCTTTAATATGTTTGAGGACCTAGCACTAGTTGAGCTTATTGAGTCAGCTGCAAACTGAGATGATGTGTTACCCGCAATCAAACGGAATTCAGCTCGGATTCTGAGGCTATTAGTCCAAGCTACACAAGCCCGCACTGCACGAAAGAAAAAGAGTCAGCAAGTGTTAGATCGGTTTAATCAAGCTGTGTTTACTCATCAGTGTCTAGAGAGCTTTATCGTTCCAGTAGGTCATGGTTTAACGATTGCCAGAAAAAAGATTAGCAAAAGGTATTGACATATACCCTAAGGGGGTATATAATGGTCATAAAATAAGAACATTCAGGAGGGAATACAGTATGGCTATGGAATTTACAGATAAGAATTTTGCTGAAGAAGCTGGGTCAGGAATTGTGTTAGTAGACTTTTGGGCTCCTTGGTGTGGTCCCTGTCGCATGGTTGGTCCAATTATTGAAGAGATAGCCGCTGAGTATACAGGACGGGTAAAAGTAGGCAAGGTGAATGTAGATGATAATTCTGAAGTGGCTAGCAAATACGGGATTATGAGCATTCCAACGCTAATGTTTATGAAAGATGGTGAAGTAATTGATCAGTTAGTTGGGGCCGTTCCTAAGGCTACTATATCGAGTAAGTTGGAGGAAATTTTAGTACTCTAACATCAATTCTCCCCACGTCTAGAGTGGGGAGAATTGACGCGTCTATATGGAGGGATCGGAATTGCCAAAAAGCTATGATGTGGTGATTGTCGGTGGTGGAATTGGTGGCTATGTAGCGGCTATTCGCGCTAAACAACTAGGACTATCTGTTGCAGTGGTGGAGAAGGATAAATTAGGGGGAACTTGCCTACATCGAGGGTGTATACCTACGAAGTCGCTTCTTCATAGTGCAGAGTTGCTGCAATTAGCCAATAAAATTGAAGAGTTTGGGGTCCTTGTTGATAATGTTCGGTTTGATTTTGCCAAGGCCCAGCAACGAAAAGAACAGGTAGTCAAAACGTTATTTCATGGTATAATCAACCTACTTAAGAAACACAAAATTGATCTCTATCCAGGTTTTGGGCGTGTAATGGGATCGTCGGTTTTTTCTCCTCAAGCGGGCACAGTGCGAGTAGAGTTAGCAGATGAATCTCAAGAAATGTTAATTCCTAATCAAGCTGTCATCGTAGCAACCGGTTCTACACCCCGTAGCCTTACAGGGATAGAGACAGATGGCCAACGAATCCTAGATACAGATCAGATACTGGATCTAGAAACTTTGCCTAAGCATGTTCTCATTGTGGGTGGAGGAGTCGTGGGTGTAGAGTTCGCTTCGATGTTATCAGATGTGGGTGTGGACGTTACCATTGTTGAGTCGGAAGCTTCCATTTTAATTCACGAAGACCAGGATATTCAGGAGGAGATCACCCAACAATTAATAGCACGAGGTGTAGATATTCGAACCTCAACTCATGTCTTAGCGGTCAAGACCTTAGATTCAGAGGTAGTTGCAGATCTCAAATCATCTGGTACCTCCCAGGAGCAGCTTCGGGTGACTCATGTTTTAGTTGGTATCGGCCGGCAAGCGAACACAGATGATATGGGGTTTGAGGCTACAGAGGTTCAACTAGATGGCGGATTCATTCAAGTTGATAGTAATTATCGTACTCAGGAGCCCTTAATTTATGCCATTGGTGATGTAATCGGTGGTTCCATGTTAGCTCATGCGGCAAGCTATCAGGGGATGAGGGTGATGGAGTACATTGCCCATGGGACACAGCAAGGAACCGACACCACATCAGTAATACCTCACTGTATTTATGCACGTCCAGAGATTGCAAGTATCGGATTAACTGAGCAAGAAGCTATGGCCCAGGGATATTCTATTAGAATTGGTAAATTCCCTTTACGTGTGAATGGGAAGGCCCAAGTGCAAGGAGAAACTCATGGGTTCATTAAGATCATAGTGGATAAGGTAAGTGATAATCTCTTGGGTGCTCATCTTATTGGTGCGAAGGCGACAGAACTAATCAGCTTCTTTAGTCTAGGATCTTTACTGGATGTGAGCGGGTGGGAATTGTCACAGCTCATATATCCTCACCCTACCATTGCTGAGGCTATTGGTGAAGCAGTGCAAAATTTGGATATAGGCGCAATCCATTCATAGGGAGGTGTACATAGTGAAACAAAATCATCATAATTTGGGACTAAGCAATGAACAGGTAGTTAGTATGTATCGTTATATGGTATTAGCTCGGGAGTTAGATAAACGAGTTTGGTTATTAAATCGGGCTGGGAAAGTGCCCTTTGTTATTTCATGCCAGGGGCATGAAGCCACCCAAGTAGGAGCAGCATTTGCCTTACAACCAGGGACTGATCTACTCTGTCCTTATTATCGTGATTTTGGAATGGCCTTAGTATTTGGTGTGACTCCTTTAGAGATTATGTTGTCCAATTTCGCAAAAGTAGGAGAGCCTAGTAGTGGTGGCCGGCAGATGCCCGGACACTTTGGTAGTAAGAAATTAGGAATTTTTACAGGCTCATCTCCTGTGACGACACAGGTTCCCCATGCTGCTGGTGTGGCTTTAGCTAGTAAACTGCGGGGCGAATCAAGTGTAGTATTAACTCGTTTTGGAGAGGGTTCATCAAACCAGGGTGACTTCCACGAAGGTGCAAATTTTATCGGAGTTCATCGTCTGCCTGTAGTGCTGTTATGTGAAAACAATAAATATGCTATATCAACACCTATCAGCAAACAGGTGGGAGGAGAATCTATTGTCGCCCGGGCTCAAGGGTATGGACTACACGGAGAAGTGGTGGATGGTAATAATATTCTTGCGGTATATGAAACCATAAAACATGCCGTGGATCGTGCTCGGGCTGGAGAAGGGCCAACATTAGTGGAGGCACAGACCTATCGACTTGTTCCTCATTCTAGTGATGACGATGACAGCTTGTATCGCAGTCGAGATGAAGTAGAAGCAGCAAAAGCTAAGGATCCCATAACCCAGATAGCTCACTATGTGCGAGAAGAAGGTCTACTGACTGAAGATCACCAGGAACGGTTGCTCAAAGATATTCAACAGACTGTTGAACAAGTAACTGAGCAGGCCGAAAAGGCTGGTTATCCAGATGTAGATACAGCGTTAGACCATGTGTATGGAAGCTAGGAGGTGGGTATAATGGCAATAAAGAGTTATATTGAAGCTGTCACTGATGCATTGGTGACAGAGATGCGCCGGGATGAGCGAGTGTTTATTCTTGGAGAGGATGTGGGTGTGCGAGGAGGCGTTTTCCGCGCAACCTTAGGAATGATCAATGAATTTGGGCCGGAGCGCGTGATTGATTCACCTTTATCTGAGTCGGGGATCGTAGGAGTGGCTATTGGTGCAGCTCTCCATGGGATGGTATCTATTGCTGAAATCCAATTTGCTGATTTTATTCTCCCTGCAATGAATCAAATTGTTAGCGAGGCAGCTAAGATCCGTTATCGGACAGCTGGGGATTTCCATTGTCCATTGGTCATTCGGGC
>SKHL01000199.1 GCA_007116995.1 Limnochordia bacterium | reverse complement strand
TTAAATAGTTTCTTTTTAGCCATAATATAATTCTCTAGTGTTCCATGCAGATCCAGATGATCAGGGGATAAATTCGTTATTCCAGCGAACTGGAAGGACAATCCCGTGACCCGATGCAATTCTAGACCATGGGAAGATACTTCCATAACGACCCAGTGAATCTGATTGGCTATCATTTTTTGAAATACCTTATGTAACGTTATAGAATCCGGTGTTGTAACTGTCGATGGATACTGGTTTGACCCATAGCAGATGGCTACTGAGCCGATCAAACCTGTGTCTTGATTTCCCTGCAGTATATGGTGAATTAGCTGTGTTGTGGTTGTTTTCCCGTTTGTACCAGTAATGCCAACTAGGCTTAATTGATCTGCGGCCCTATAGTAAGCTTGAGCTAGATGGGCCAGGCTTTCACGACTATTAGAAACCAAAATCTGTGGGAGCGGACAGGAGTGCTTTTTTTCAACCACCGCCACACAGGCGCCATTTTCCATGGCGTCTGTTAGATAGTTATGCCCATCATCCCTAAACCCGCGTACAGCGACAAACACGGTATTAGATGTTACCTGATCGGATTTGTCAGTTACTTGCTCAATCACTTGCTCTAAGACATGGTCTACGCCTGTGCCTGCTAAAATATGGGCGTTGGATAAAAGTTGACATAATTTCAATGCCTGTCCCCTCCAGGAATAGTATTGTAGAAACATTGCAATAATCTTTGATAGTATATACAAAAAGGGTGGTTTATATGCTTTATGTCTGTGCTACGCCTATAGGAAATATGGAGGATATTACCATACGGGTGTTACATACTCTGAAAGAAGTTCAGCTAATCGCAGCAGAAGATACTAGGCGGACTCATAAGCTCTTATTACACTATCAGATCAATACTAAACTAGTTAGCCTGCACCAGCATAATGAGGAGTCGAAGACCTCACTATTAATCGAATGGCTGAGGGAAGGGATGGATATTGCATTGGTCTCTGATGCGGGTATGCCAGGGATTTCTGACCCAGGAGCTATATTGATTAAACGTATGATTGATGAGGATCTACCTCTCACTGTACTGCCTGGGGCCAATGCAGGCTTAACAGCTCTAGTGCAAAGTGGGTTATTACTGGGTCCATATTATTTTCATGGCTTCCTTCCCAGAAAGAAGAAACATTTATTAGAGACGTTGACAGCACTTGAGCCCCTGAGCGTGCCTCTAATATTTTATGAAGCACCTCACCGCCTCAAGCAGACACTTGAGCAATTGTACGAAGTCCTTGGCGATCGCTTATGTGCTGTATCACGAGAGCTGACTAAGAAATTCGAAGAGACTAGGCGAGGTTCGATAAGTGATATGATCACACACTTCGAGAACACGGCTCCTCGTGGCGAGTTTGTTTTAGTCATCCAAGGGAAAGAAGAAACAGAGGAGATAGAGGTCAACATTAATATTACCGAGCATGTGGGCCAATTAATTAGACAAGGGTTGTCCAAGAAGGAGGCCATCAAGGAGACGGCTAAGTTGTTAGGTGTGCAAAAAAACGAGGTTTACCAGCAAGTCCTCGATTTGGAGATCCCCAATGAAGATACAGAGCCGTAGAGAAACATGTAGGTCCTTGATTAAAGGGTGAGAACTCAAGGACCTACATGTCTCTTTTAAAAGACGCCTTTAGAGGTTTTAAGTAAATTCCTTAGTGTGTCTCCGCGTAGGCCCATCCGGGTAGATTCTAGCGTGGTCACATCTTCAGGCTGAATATTTCCCAAGTTTACATTCGCCCCTAATTTAGTTAAGAGATAATTTTGTTGTGAGGTTTGAGGAGCTTCAATGATTAAATCATTCAGATCCACAACACCGTTTAAAATGGCATCAAGTAGATCGACTTTAACATCACCAGAATCACTAAAAATACCTACGCCTTTTCCAGAGTCTCTCCCTTCAATGATTACTTTATAGGATCCAGTTTCTAAATCAGACGCAATCTGTTCAATGGCGAAGTCCGGCTCCATTATTATTTGAGAATCCTTCTTTCCGACTTCAGATAGCACATTAAAACCTTCTTCAATAGATCGTTTGATGTAGGCTTTGCGTAATGTAGCTGGAAGATCAACAGTCCCTTCCGATACTTCTACAGCGGTAAATCCCAAGTCTTTGGCCCGTTGATAAAATTCGCGTAACTGGCCTTGATAAGCAGCTAACTCAAAGAGTGTGCCACCTGGGTAGACGTGGATACCGTGAGCTCGAATCAGACTAATCTTTTCTCTTAACAGGCTTGTTGGATATAAGACTGAACTACCAAAGGCGATCTTCCAGTAATCGATATAGTCAGCACTTACCTCTAACAAGCCCCTGGTTTCTAAAAGTGCAAGCCCTTTGTCAATGATCATAGTTAACCCATTCATACGTGGCTTTTGACTTCGCTTAGACTCTAGCGCACTGACAGCGTGGTCCCAAGCCCGCGGATAGTTATGTTTTACCATTTGCTGTTGTTCCCTCCCCTAGTAGTGGTATACACCTACTATCCTATGCATCTTCTTTTTGCGGGGTGATAAAAAAGAAAGCAACTACGGCAGCCAATGTGGTGATTATCGTGGCTCCAATAAACATGGGCAAACGACCAAATTGAATGGCAAGACCAAAGGCTGGAGGACCCATGGCCACACCGAAGAATCGAACTGTTCCGTACAGACTCGTCACAACTCCACGTTTATCAGCACCGGTGGCTCCTGTAATAAATGTATTAATCGGTGGTAATAACAGACCGATGCCCATTCCTAAGAACAACAGCACTGTCATTAGTAAGTAGATATTGGTGAACAGTGGAATTAGTACTAGTGTGACTGTGGAAAGAGTGATTCCTCCTACAATAGCTGGTTTCCATAAGGTCTTCCGCTTGGATAACACTGTACCGCTAATATATGATGTAATCGCCATGGATGCAACTGGTATGGCCAATACTAATCCTTTGGCGAAACGGAATATATTGTGATCTGTTTCTAGTATATCTGATACCCAGCTAAGCACCCCAAAAAGTGTAAATAGCGCTACCATACCCACAAAGTATGAGGCCAGCAGTAAACTGGCCTTTTTGGAAAACACGCCGACGAGTTTGTGCCAGTACGTCCCGATTGATTCCTTCTCGTGTTCTCGTTTCGGTTCCGTAACAAAGAACCAAACCCCTAAGGCGATGGGAAATGCTAGAACACCATAGAGGAAAAAGGGAGCATACCAAATTATTAAGGCAATGGCGGCACCGGTAATCGGACTAACCACTTTCCCCAATCCATTTGCGGCCTCTAGTAGCCCTAGGGCTTTAGTGCGTTCGTCAGTTTGGAAAATATCACCCGTTAAGGCCATGGCCAGTTGGTAGGTGCCACCTGCACCAATACCCTGAACTACTCGTCCAACCAGTAAAATGGTATACGGCTGAGAGAGTAATAAGGCGGCTGTACCGGAGATCAGGCCCCCAATTCCGTAGAGGAAAAGGGCAGGCACAATAATTATCTTGCGGCCATACTGATCAGAAAGAAAACCAGCAAAGGGGATGATAATACCTGCTGGAAGTGAGAAGAACGTAATAATCAAACCAACTTGAAACTGAGATATATTCATGGCTTGCTCCATCTGGGGGAATACTGGTATTAGCATGGAATTTCCCAATACCATCACAAATGGCACTGCAGCAATAAAGAAAAATTGAAATGCCGTGGCTTTTTTCATCGCATTCATGTCCTCTCTTAGCGGTTACTAGTAGTATACAAAAATCCCACGCAGTTTACTCTTGACAATCACTACCAAACGCAGTATGATATACTAAAGTAATATGCCAATAGCAGTGAAGGGAAAGAGTAGGTTATCTAGATCCTAACAGAGAGCTAGTGGGTGGTGAAAACTAGTAGGTGATAGATAGCAGAACATGGTCCTGGAGTTGCCAGCTGAACATATAAGTAGGCTCGGTCGGAGGATGCCCGTTAGCGCATCAGGGTATAAACTATAACATGTGTGTTAGGAGAGTGCCTGTTTGAGGTTAGCTTCGCCATGAAGCTAGCGAAGTTGGGTGGTACCGCGAGATAATCTCGTCCCATTTTGGGATTGAGGTTTTTTTTAATGCAAAAATGCAAACCATTTTTAGGGAGGCAGATGGAATGAGTGAAAACAGGTTTTATATTACGACCCCGATTTACTATCCTAGTGATAAGCTACACATAGGTCATGCCTATACTACGACAGTGGCCGATGCTCTGGCTCGATGGCATAAGTTCACGGGGAAAGATGTGTATTTTTTGACTGGATCTGATGAGCATGGACAAAAGATTCAACGGATCGCCAAAGAGAAAAATGTAACGCCCAAAGAATATGTGGATGATATTGTGGCCACCTTTACGAATCTTTGGCAAAGGCTGAATATTGAGTATGATGATTTTGTTCGCACTACTGATCGGCGACACTACTTAGCTGTTCAAGAGGTGTTTCGCCGCATCTACGAGAAGGGGGATATTTACAAGAGTACCTATCAGGGGTGGTATTGTACACCTTGTGAATCTTTCTGGGTAGAAACCAAGCTAGAAGACGGGAACTGTCCGGATTGTGACCGAAAAGTGGAGCTAGTAGAGGAAGAGAGCTACTTCTTCAAACTGAGTAAGTATGCAGATCGGTTACTAAAACACATTGAAGATCACCCTGAGTTTATCCAACCCGAGTCTCGGCGTAAGGAGATGATAAATTTCATCAAAAGTGGTCTGGATGATCTGTGCGTTTCTCGGACTACCTTTGATTGGGGAATTCCTGTTCCTATCGATGATAAGCATGTGATCTATGTATGGTTTGATGCGTTGACCAACTATCTTACAGGAGTCGGGTTTCCGAACAATCAAGAAATGCTTGATAAGTGGTGGCCGGCCGATATTCATCTAGTGGGTAAGGAAATCATGCGGTTTCACACCATTATTTGGCCAATCATCCTTTTTGCCTTAGATCAACCCCTACCGACAACCGTATTTGGTCATGGCTGGTTACTTTCAGATAGCGATAAAATGTCTAAGTCAAAAGGGAATGTAGTCGATCCACACGCATTAATTGATGAGTTTGGTGTGGACCCCATTCGTTACTTCTTGTTACGGGAGATTTCCTTTGGGCAGGATGGTAACTTTAACCGTAGGGCATTGATCGAACGAACCAATGCAGATCTGGCCAATGACCTGGGAAATCTGCTTAATCGGACATTAGCTATGTTGAACAAGTATTTTGATGGAGTAATTCCCAGTCCCAGTGGTAGTGAGTCCATCGATAATCAGTTGATTCAGCTGGCTGGCGATACGGTAACTAAGCTGTCTGCACAAATAAATGGTTTGGCAGTTAATGAGGGTTTGGCCACTGTTTGGCAGTTAGTTTCACGAGCGAACAAATATATTGATGAATGTGCTCCGTGGGTCTTAGCGAAAGAAGAAGCAACAAAGGGTCGTTTAGGAACCGTTATGTATAATTTGTTTGAAACCCAGCGGATCGTTACACTGTTAATTAAGTCGTTTTTACCAGAAACGGGTGAGCGAATATGGCAGCAGCTAGGAATAAGTGACTCGATCGCCACCCAAACGTTGAAACATACCCAATGGGGAGGGTTACAACCGGGAACGATCACCCAGAAAGGTGATCCAATCTTTCCCCGGATTGAGATTGATACTGAGCAGGTTAGCAAGATCGAACCAGTTAAGCAAACCAGCGAGCCGAAGCCGAAAACCAATATAAACGAGAATGTAATTGGCATCGAAGATTTTTCTCGGGTAAAGTTAGTGGTCGGCAAGATAATAGAAGCAGAAAAAATGCAAGACGCAGATAAGCTTCTTAAGTTGCAGGTCGATGTGGGTAGTGGAACACGACAGATTGTTGCTGGGATAGCGAAACATTATAACCCCGCAGACTTACCAGGAAAGAATATTTTGATTGTGGCCAACCTGAAACCAGCTAAATTGCGAGGAGAACTATCAGAAGGAATGCTATTAGCTGCTAGTACCAAGGATGGGAAATTAGAATTAGTGTCGGTTTCTGATAAAATAACCCCCGGAAGCTTAGTGAAATAGGAGGTTTTTCAGTGTTTGATAGTCATGCTCACCTCAATGATGAGCAATTTGAATCTGATTTAGCAGAGGTTATCGTCCGCGCAAAGGAATGGGGGGTTGAGAGGATTATTAATGTTGGCTTTGATATCCCTTCATCCCAGAAGGCGGTAGAATTAGCTGAAATCTATCCACAGATGTATGCAGTAATCGGTATTCACCCTCATGAAGCCAAGCTATGGGATGAGTCAGCTGATGAGACATTGCGCACACTTGCTACCCATAAAAAGGTAGTCGCTATTGGAGAGACGGGTCTAGACTATTACTACGATCACTCTCCTAGAGAGCAACAGCAGACCATTTTTCGCCAGCATTTCCTATTAGCCCAGAAGCTCAATCTACCTCTAGTCATTCATTCACGCGATGCAACCGCGGATACATTAGCGATTGTGCGAGAGTTTACTGATGTTTCTTGCCTACTTCATTGCTTTTCGGGTAGTGTGGAAACGGCTAAACAATATCTGGAAATGGGGGATTATCTATCCTTTGCTGGCCCGATAACCTTTAAGAACGCCAGTCGTTTGCAGGAGGTGGTTAGGGCTGTGCCTTTGGATAGGATTTTGATAGAAACAGATTGTCCCTATTTAGCTCCGGTGCCAAAGAGGGGTAAGCGAAATGAACCTGCCAACGTCCGCTATGTTGCCGAGAAATTGGCTGAGTTGCGCGATGTAAATCTGGATACTCTATTAGCAGCTACACGGGAGAATACCATCAGATTCTTTAAATTCTAGTTCTTTGAAGAATCTTCTGTCTTTGTTAGATATTGCGGATAATTAGCTGGAATTTCGTCTTTTTCGTTTTAGTGAAATAGTATATTGACATTACATGGGTTCTCTTGTATCATAGTCGTTGTGACAAGTGTGAGAGCCATTAGCTCAGCTGGCAGAGCACCGGACTTTTAATCCGGGTGTCCCGCGTTCGAGCCGCGGATGGCTCACCAATCTGCCCCCATCGTCTAGCGGCCTAGGACACCGCCCTTTCACGGCGAAGGCACCGGTTCAAATCCGGTTGGGGGTACCATAATTCAACACTAAAAAGCTATTCCGGTCCAGGAATAGCTTTTGTAATATCCAAAAGTATAAGTCTTACCCTTAGAGAAGGAATATTTTACCCATACAAGGTAAAACTAGCAGGTTGACAATATAACAGGAGCTACATCAACTTGGAATAAGTTTAAAGAAGCAGCTCGAGACGGCATAAAAAGGACTAGATAACAGAGACATAGACTCTATCAATAAACCAAACGAAAAAGCCCTCTAATTCGTATTAGAGGGCTTTAATTTGGAATGAAAGACAAGTGGAGCTGGCGGAGGGATTTGAACCCTCGATCTGTCGATTACGAATCGACTGCTCTACCCCTGAGCCACGCCAGCACATAAAAATGGAGCGGAAGACGAGATTCGAACTCGCGACCCTCGGCTTGGGAAGCCGATGCTCTACCACTGAGCTACATCCGCATGCTACTTTCATTATATCACTGTTTTTTTAGATTTCAAGTAGGAAGTTCTAATTGAGCGCTAGTTTTTAACCTTGCATTATCTATACGAAGCTGGTATAATGACAGATGTACTTTTAGTAGTCAATAGCGCCTATAGCTCAGAGGATAGAGCACCGGCCTCCGGAGCCGGG
>SKHL01000064.1 GCA_007116995.1 Limnochordia bacterium | reverse complement strand
TGTGTTAAGTCGGGTGATGGTTGGTGGTCAGGCTTCATTACTGATTGGTCTATCTGCTGTGACTTCTGGCATGGGTCTCGGTGTCTTTCTTGGCGCTCTGGCCGGTTATTCTAGCACTCAGTTAGATCAATTACTGATGCGGGTTGCCGATGGATTGTATTCCTTTCCCTCATTTTTATTAGCCTTATTGGCTGTCACTATTTGGGGTCCAGCACAAGGCACGGCTATGGTGGCAATTTCTGTAGCGAATGTGCCTATTTTTATGCGTATTGTCAGGGCCAACTTCCTTAGTCTTCGTGAAATGAATTATGTAGAAGCAGCTAGAGCCATGGGTGCCTCGGATCTGCGGATTATTCTGCACCACTTATTGCCCAATTCGCTTCCGCCCCTCCTAGTGCAAGCAACAGCTAGCTTTGCTGCAGCTGTATTAGCGGAAGCGGCTTTAAGCTATTTAGGCATAGGCATCCAACCACCTCAGCCAAGCTGGGGCCGCATGCTACGGGAAGCCCAGTCATTCGCTAGTCATGCACCTTGGACATTGATTTTCCCTGGACTAGCTATTGCCATTACAGTGCTAGGTTTCAATCTGATCGGTGATGGATTACAAGACTAGACCGTGGATTATCTAAAGCTTGGGCAGGAGTCATTGACTGTATGTAGAATTAATCACAAGCCAGCAAGAGATCGCTGAAGTTTATATGGAGGTGTGTGAAATAGAAGTAAACAGTTTTCCGATAATTAAGTCAGCCATTAATTCCTATAACACGGAGGTTCAAGGCAAAGCGAATGAACCTATCTGTGTTAAGGGTCTCTTAGATCAAGCCCATCAATACCTGGAGTATGTGAATATAAAAACAGACTGGGAGTTAGAGACTATCGTTGAGCGATTAGATGCCAATCATGCTCGTATTGCCATTATTGGTGGATCCTCAGATCATCCAGCTCATATTCGTGATTTACATACGGTTTACATCACTGCATTAGAGATTTGGCGAAACGGTGGTGTGCCCTTTTATTTCTCGGTTCCAGTCATGTGTGATGGCACAGCCCAGAGTACGCAGGGCATGAGTTACTCATTGCAGAGCCGTAATGCGATCACAGAGATCGTCGTTAACCAACTAGAATCCCATCATTATCATGGGGCTTTTGTTATTCAAAGCTGTGATAAACAGCCTCTAGCGCTCGTGGCTGCCTTAGCGCATCTAGATCGATTGCGACAAAATCGAGGTGAAGCGCCGTTTTTTGCCACCTTTGCTCCAGCCCATGTCCTGCGGGGTGGTGCTATTCCTACCGATGTACAAAGGCAATTAGAGGAGATCGGTATTAGGGCTGAGGAGGCTGGTTTCCCTGAGATCGCTAGGGATCTACGAGATACGATGGGCTATATCTTGCAATGCTCTTCAAATACGTCTTTCCAGGGAGTATTCACTCGGGCAGTTAGAAAAGGAATCATATCTAGTCAAGCACAGAAGCAACTGGAGAAGAAATTAGCGGCTGCCTCTTGTCATTGCGATGGAGGGATTTGTGCTTTTAATGGAACTGGGAATAGCAGCCGACACCTAGTGGCCGGGTTGGGGTTAGTTCATCCAGCGATTGAACTGCTAACAGCCCCTCCTACGGTCCACCAAATTCAAAAGGTGGTTTCAGATTTGGGAACCATGATTAATAAGTCAGAGTTTGGTGTAGCCAATATCATGGCTAGCAATATTAGTAATGCCATTCGCATTTATAGTGCAGCTGGAGGATCAACGAATCTAACCATTCATATCGTGGCTGCGATGGTCTATGGCGGATTTAAATTTAATCTAGCAAGTTTAGAGAGTATCTTGCGATCTCATCCTATTCCGGACTTATTCAACTATAGCTTGACGGAGAGCCGCGATATTTTCGTTTTGGCCACGCAAGTGCAACGAGGAGATCATCGCGGTATAGAGACCTTATTTGCATCACTGTTAAAGAATGGTGTACCCATGGAGTTAGATGCTCCCACAGTGACTGGAGGTAGTTGGCGGCACAGATTAACTAATACCAATAATCTCTATGTGAGGGATGATCAGGAAAACCCCATTATATTAGAAAAACCTCGACGAGACTTTAGTGGAGTGAATGTTTTATCTGGCAACTTCTTTACTAGTGCGGTGGTGAAGATGAGTGGATTAGATAGTCAGCAGATTGAGAGTCTTGACAACTCTTTGGCCTTTGTTCTTTACTTCGAGAATGAGGATGATGCAAATCGGTCACTACTTAACTCGCAATTGGTAACAGAGCTAAAGCAAAGGCGTCAATTTGACCACAAGGATATGCTAGCTCTAGTTGGACACAACTGTCCTGACAAGCTAAAAAAAGTGGTAGATGCTGATTATAATAGCTTATTTGATCAGATGATAACCTGTGGTGCTCTGAAAATCGTAATCGTCATTGCTGGGCAGGGACCAGCCGCCTTTGGGATGCCAGAGATGTTCACGCCTATGCAGCATATTAATGCAAACCGTGCTTTGCAAAAATTGGTAACTGTAGTTAGTGATGGACGGTACTCTGGTGTGACCTATGGAGCGGCCATTGGTCATGTGACACCAGAAGCAAAAAATAAGGGCGGAATTCTCTATTTACAATCTGGAGATATTCTTCATATCGATCTTTGTAAGCAGCAAATTAATATGGTAGATAAAAACCAGTTGCATCAGGGATTGTTAGCGTATCGTTTCTCTGCCATTAAGGTCGAACGAGAAACAATAGGAGAACAGCGGGTAAAGAACATGCAGAAGAGACAAAGGTTAATTGCTGCTAGTAATCGAATGAATGGATGTACAGATGCATCGCTAGGTGTAGTGCCTCAAATTGTATTTGACGAGGCCGATCTAGATCATAGGAAGGATATCCAGTTAATCCATAAAGAGCGACCACAAGCCAATTAGTAGTTAGTATTTTGATTAATTATCCAAGAGTTGTACAGACTAAGACTAATTGGATTTACCATATTATGGTTATTAAATCGCAGAATACTGTTAGGTGGTGTAACCTATCAGTATTCTCGGAAAAGGCAGGTGAATGAGGTTGGAGTTGACTAGCATTTGGGATTTTGTCTTAACAGAACCAATCATTCAGGAAGTGTTATATGTTATCGGGTTAGCTACATTAGGCTTAATACTCTATCTGTTTGCAAAGCATTTTGTACTTCGTTTCTTGTACTTTATCTTCTGTCAGACCAAACGAGATTGGGACCAGATCTTATTTGAACAGGGAGTATTTAAGAATACCCCCCAATTGATCCCAGCACTGATCCTATATCAAGGTGTTGAGTTTCTACCCACATTTGGCGATACGTTACAGAAGTTTCTCAGTGTATGGATCTATTTAATTCTAATGACATCTATCGATCGGCTGTTAACCGGAGCTCTATATATCTATAACACCTACCCTATCTCTAACAGACGACCATTAAAAGGGTATGTGCAGATTGTAAAACTGATCATGTATTTGGCCACCGGTATCCTAGTGATAGCTATCTTAATTGACCAATCACCATGGTTTTTCTTAAGTGGCTTTGGTGCTCTAACAGCAGTATTGATGTTAGTCTTTCGGGATACTATTCTTTCATTTATCGCTAGTATCCAGATAATGGGGAATGACTTAATAAGAGTGGGTGATTGGCTAGAGATACCCAAATATGAAGCCGACGGTGCTGTTGTCGAGCTAGCTCTGCACACGATTAAAATTCGTAATTGGGACAATACAATTACTACCATCCCCACTTATCGGTTGATTGAGGATTCCTTTCGCAACTGGCGGGGAATGACAGATTCAGGAGGTCGGCGCATTAAACGTTCGATCTTAATCGATCAAACGAGCATCCGATTTTGTGATGATCAGTTGTTGGAGAAGTTCAGTCGCATTCATTTACTAAGGGATTATATTGATCAGAAACGGAAGGAAATCGCCACATATAATGACCAGAATCAAATTGACACTAGTGTGCTCGCTAATGGTCGACGTATGACGAATTTAGGGACCTTTCGGGCATATATTGAAGCCTATTTGCGTCATCATCCTAAGGTGCATCAAGATATGCTGATATTAATTCGGCAACTACACCCTACCATTAAAGGGTTGCCTATGGAAATCTATGTATTTTCCAATGATATTGATTGGGGAAATTATGAAGCAATTCAAGCAGACATATTTGATCATCTCTTGGCTATTATATCCGAATTTGACCTGCGAGTTGCCCAGGAGCCAACTGGATATGATTTAACTCGGTTAGCTGGGTTTTTTTCTCGGAATCAAGAATAGTGATGAGATCATGCTCACAAAGAAAGGTAGGCGCACAGCTATGCCAGATTTTAATGTGATCGTTAACCGAAAAAACACAAGCTCGATCAAGTGGGATTATTTAGAGCAATACTTTGGGCAAGAGGACGCACTGCCTATGTGGGTTGCAGATATGGACTTTTTAGCTCCGCCAGAAGTATCCAAGGCGATTATGGAGCGAGCAGCTCATGGAATTTTTGGGTACACAAATCGACCCCCCAGTTACTATCAAGCTATTATGGACTGGTTAGCTAAGCGTCATGGTTGGGATATATCCCGGGATTGGATTTGTGATGCACCTGGAGTTGTTCCATCTATCGCGTTAAGTGTCAATACGTTTACACAGCCAAATGATAAGATCCTAATTCAATCCCCTGTTTATTATCCTTTTAGTCAGGTGATTCGCAGCAATAATCGGGAGTTAGTGGATAATCCCTTGCAGCAAGTAGACGGATGCTATCGTATGGATTTTGATGATCTAGAGTCAAAACTCGCTAGTGGAGTGCGGATGGCAATTTTATGTAGTCCCCATAATCCTGTGGGGCGGGTTTGGCTTCAAGAAGAGTTAGTTCGTTTTGGTGAGTTATGCCTACAAAATAATATATTGATCGTCTCTGACGAGATTTGGTCTGATATTATCTTTAGCCCAAACATCCATATTCCCATTAGTCGACTTAATCAGGATCTTGCGGCGAATACTATTACCTGTATGGCCCCAAGCAAGACCTTTAATTTAGCGGGTTTAAGTACATCATTTTGTGTAATTCCCAATCCAATGCTTCGAAAAAGATATAATACAGCACTAGAGAGTTATGAGTTGGATCTAGGTAATGTATTCGGAATTACGGCTCTAGAAGCAGCTTATGCTAATAGTGAGTCGTGGTTAGATGAACTGATTCACTACTTAGAGATGAACCTAGAGTTCGCTCAAGCCTACATATCACAGTATCTACCAGAGGTGCGCATCATAAAGCCAGAGGGAACCTACCTGTTATGGTTAGACTTTAATCATGTCGGTATAAAATCCAGTCAATTAAAGAAAAAACTATTAACGGAAGGAAAAGTAGCCATTAGCGATGGGCGCGTCTTTGGTCCTGGTGGTATAGGGTTTCAGCGAGTTAACCTTGCTTGTCCCCGGTCTTTGCTTGAAGAGGGGCTACAACGGATTGTTCAGACTGTGACTACACATCGGAAGTAATATCAATGAAAAAACACCGTATGTATCAAGTCAGGGATACATGCGGTGTTTTTTCTACTATTTTCCTCTGATAACTCTGAGGCTTCGTCAGAAGACTAGGTCGCTCTGAGGGCGATTTTTTTTGTATCTTGGGCAATCATTAGTTCTTCATTCGTAGGTATGACTAAGACAGCTACACTAGAGTCTATCGTGGAGATACAGGCTTCTTCTCCACGAAGTTGGTTCGATGTAGCATCGAGCTTGATGTTTAAAACACCTAGGCCATCACAGATTTCTTTCCGGATGTTGCTCTCGTTTTCACCCACGCCAGCAGTAAAGATTATAGCGTCCACTCCGCCTAAAGCTACGAAGTAGGCTCCGATGTACTTCTGAATACGATAGATAAAGACATCCAAAGCGATTTGAGCTTGTTTGTTTCCTTCTCTGGCAGCTTTTTGGATGTCTCTTAGGTCATTACTTATTCCTGATATCCCAAGTAATCCGCTTTGCTTATTGAGGATACTATCCACATCACTAATGGTGAGGTTTTCCTTTTCAATCAAATAGTTGATGATAGCGGGATCGAGATCGCCACTACGGGTTCCCATCACTAAACCTTCTAATGGTGTTAAACCCATACTAGTATCAATGGACTTTCCTGCTTTAACAGCGGTTATACTCGCTCCATTTCCGAGATGACAACTGATCAGTTTTAGATCCGCTAGCGGTCTAGCTAGGACCTTTGCTGCACGTTTGGTCACATATTGATGAGATGTGCCGTGAAAACCATATCTTCTTACGCCATACTCTTGGTAATATCTGTAGGGTAGTGCGTAAGTGTACGCTTGGCTTTCCATGGTTTGATGAAATACGGTGTCGAATACAGCGACTTGGGGCTTATTAGGCATGATCTGATTACATACTGCTATCCCTGCTAGATTATGGGGATTATGAAGAGGAGCTAAGTCAGAAACTGCCTGAATTTGAGCAATGACATCATCAGTAATTAAAGTGGATTGTTGAAACTTCTCTCCACCGTGGACGACCCTATGTCCAATCGCGTCAATTTCGTCAAGAGATGTAAGTACTCCATGTGCTTGATCGAGCAATGCCTTGATTACAAGCTGAATTCCTTCATTATGGTTGTGAATTTCTTGTTCAATTTTGACTTTATCACCACGATTGTTTTTATGCTCTAGATATGAATCTTCAATTCCAATGCGCTGGGCGTAGCCTTTGGCTAAGACAGACTGATCAATCATGTCAAATAACTGATATTTGATAGACGAACTCCCACTATTTAATACCAAAATCTTCATTAAGTCAACCTCCTACTCTTTAGCATAAAAAAAGCCCCTAAGCCATTAGAGGCACCTATCAATTATGTATAATTCTCGATAAAGAGAACAAATCCTGTGTAAATATCTCTTAGTTTTTTACAAAATTTATCTGTGTTGATCTCGATAAGGATAAAATAAGTTCACGCCATTATTCTTAGTCCGGAGCAGGAATGTTACATTAAATCTTGAAGATAAGATACAAATAGGATAACTGGTGAAAGGGTGGTAGTGATGGCGAGTAAACCTACAACTGATAACAACACTGTGCGAATTCCAGCTGATGTCTTAGAAGAATTTATGATTGATGTATTTGTTAAAGAAGGCGTTCCGACGGATCAAGCAAAAGTCTGTGCGGAAGTTTTAATCGAATCAGATAAGCGAGGGATCGATAGCCATGGGATTAGTCGTTTAAAGCCTATCTACATTCAACGAATTCGACAGGGAACGATTTTACCTCAGACGAAAGTAGACATCATAAAGGAAGGACCTACCACCGCTGTTCTCGATGGAAATCATGGTATGGGCCATGTAGTAGGCCAACAGGGGATGCAGCTAGCTATTAATAAAGCAAAACAATATGGTATGGGAATGGTGGCAGTACGGAATTCTAACCATTATGGTATCGCAGGCTATTATGCTACGATGGCGGTAGAAGCAGGGATGATCGGGATTACTGGCACAAACGCTAGACCTTCCGTTGCACCCACATTTGGTGTGGAGAATATGGTGGGGACTAACCCCTTAACGTTTGGGATGCCTACTGATGAGGAATTCCCATTTGTCCTTGATTGTGCTACATCGCTAAGCCAACGAGGAAAGCTGGAAGTCTATGACAGGATGGATAAAGATGTGCCGGCCGGTTGGGTCATTGGAGAGGATGGGGAAGCCCGTACCGATACCCATCAAATTTTAAAT
>SKHL01000175.1 GCA_007116995.1 Limnochordia bacterium | reverse complement strand
TGGAGATACACCTACTGTGCGTTTAAACATCCTGGTAAAATTGGAGTAGTCATTGAATCCACTTAACATACAGGCTTCGGTGACGTTATATCCGTCTATAATAAGCTTTTTCGCTCTCGATATTCGTTTAAACCGGATATAGTCACCTAATCTACTTCCAGTACTTTTTTTGAAAAGTGTACTTAAATAGGTGCCGTTGATGTAGAAGGTTTTTTCTAGTTGCTTCAATGAGAGGTCCTCAGTGAGATGTTGATCAATGTAGTCTAGAATTGGCTGTAGTTTCTTGGGAATCGATGACTGCTCCTCTTCGTTGTGTGTGGCTTGGAATACTCTGTTTATTAATATGAGTAACTGGATAAATAGCAGTAGCTTGGTAAGTTTATTCTCGTAATCATCATTGAGTTCTAGTGACTGTATTTGCTTGAATATAGTCATGATCTCGTCACATTGTAAGACATTTAATCGGAGTCTATTCTTTTTACCTTTACTGCGGTGGACAAAACTATGTAGGAGGTCGTATTCGGTTGTGTTAAATAACCGGGGAATACAGGGGTCAAAGTGGATGGTCACTCGTTCATAATTTTTACCTGGTGTAATCGAGGGTCGATGTATTTCTAAGTTATTTATGATCAACAGATCCCCATAGTGTAAGTGATATACTTTATTTTCCACGAAATAGGAGACATTACCAGAGATAAAAAAATAAATCTCAAACCCATTGTGAAGGTGAAAGTCATAGGATGTTGCCTGTTCACTTAGGCTATGCCGGTAGCAAATGGCATTTTCGTGATTGCGATAATACATATCCAACATAGATATTCCCTCCATTATCTAAAGATAGTCCATGTTTTTATGAGAAAAAGCAATGAACTATGCTTATAGTATAGTGTAAAATAGGTGTAAAGGAAAGGTCTATTTGGATTTTAACGATATATATGGAGGGAATAGGATGAATAAAAGCACTATTGCAGCGCAGTTGTTTACGTTACGGAACTTTACCCAAACAGCAGAAGATTTAGCACAGACGTTAAAGAAAGTAAAAGACATGGGCTATCAGGCCGTCCAGGTATCTGCTATTGGTAAGATCGATCCAGCTACAGTGAAAGCCATGGCTGATGACAATGGCCTAAAAATCTGTATTACTCATACTGCATATAATCGTATCGTCGGGGATACAGAAAATGTGATTAAAGAGCACAAATTGTGGGATTGTGAGTACATCGGTCTTGGATCCATGCCGACAGAATTTCGTAGTGGAAAAGATGGTTATATTTCCTTTGCTAAGGAAATGTCGAAATACGCCAGAATCTTAAAGGACAATGGGTTGAAGTTTGCTTATCATAATCATAAGTTTGAATTTCAAAAGTTCGATGGTGTGACGGGCCTGGAGATTCTCTTTAATGAAAGTGACCCGGATGTGTTTGGCTTTGAATTGGATACGTGCTGGGTGCAAGCTGGTGGAGCAGATCCGGTAGATTGGATTTACAAAGTAAAAGGACGCATGGGTGTGGTTCACTTTAAAGACTTGGCGATTATTGATAATGAACAAATGACAGCAGAAATCGGTGAGGGGAATCTGTCTTGGGGTCCTATTATTAAAGCCTGTCGAGAAACAGGTGTAGAATGGTATGCAATTGAGCAAGACAGGTGTTTACGGGATCCCTTTGAAAGTTTAGCTATCAGTTTGAAGTATTTACACCAGCATGTCTAGTTTTTAACAGGAGAGCCCCAGGTGAGGAAGGAATTAACGGACTTGAGATATCCAATGCAATTCATCTCTCCTCATGGTTAGATGCGTGGGTTTCGATCCCAGTAGATGAAGAGCTATTTTATGATAAACTAAAGGAACGAATTGCCAAATCTACCTACTCGAAAAAAGTTGTCAAATCAGAATCTATTTTATTGCAAGATACACAATAATAGTTATGTTAAGTAGCCACCTGACTTAGTCTTCTTACTCAAGCTAATCTCAGGTGGTTTTTAATTGCAGGCATTAGATGCGTGAGTGGCATTTCCTTAGGGCAGTTCCACGTGCTCCGGCTAGTTATGGAGTCAGTAAATGGTGCGACTGAGAGTCAAACTTCAGATAGGGGCGGGATTGGAAGTACATGGGAAGGAAAGGATTTGGACTTGACACGAAGAATATTAGAGTGCGGGGGTGATCAAGATTAGTAACGAGCGCACACTAACAGGGGATAGTTTTTTTAACTCAAATATGATACCCATTTATGTCGATCAATTCTTGCATACAGATTCGGTGGATGTTCATTCTCATGAATTTTTTGAATTTGTCTATATAGACCAAGGATTTTCTTCTCACTTCTATAATGGGGTCACCACTATTTTGACGCCAGGTGACGTCTTCGGTATTCGACCCGGTGATGTTCATGGATATACATTGCCGCAACAGACGGTGCTATACAATTGCTTATTTTTACCCTCAGCTTTGGCCAATGATCTTGAGGAGATTCATGGATTGCCAGGGATAGGTGGAATATTAAGTGACGATAACCCGACGATTTGGCAACGAGTTCATCTGAATGCCACAGAACGAAAGCAAACGTTATTCTATTTAGACACAATGATTCTGGAGCGTAGGGATCGACCTATTGGTTGGGAATTAAGGCTAAAAGCCCTATTAATAGAGTTTCTGTTGCTGTTAACGCGTATCTATGTAAACCAGCATAGCTCAGCCGATGTAAAAGAGTATCAGTATACCAAGCATATTTATGCTGCTCTGGATTTGATGGACGGAAATATAGGGAGAAGTATTCATATAGAAGATATCGCAGAGAAGATTGGACTTAGTCCAGATTATTTTTCACGCTTATTCAAGCATTTTACCGGACTCACTCCGGTAGAATATATCAAGAGCATGCGAATAGCTAAGGCTACTGAGTTACTGATGGATCCGTCTATTGCAGTATCTCAGGTTGCTATCGAAGTTGGATTTGATGATCCGAGCTATTTTGCCCGACAATTTAAAAAGGTACTAGGGGTTACACCATCGCAGTTTCAGAAGGATGAGACGAGATAGACCCGTATTTCAGATAATATCGGTAAAGTACAAGAGTGCACCGTGTTCATCCTAACGGTGTATTCTTTTTTTCTATTATAATAAGGGTAAGGAAATAGCATTATTCAAGAGTAGGGGAGTGACTTACAGGTAAATGGATCATCTTGAGAAACTAGAGAGTAGAAGCATTCATATTTTTCGAGAAGCCTATGCGAATTTTAAACAGCTAGGAATGCTGTGGTCTATCGGCAAGGATAGTACAGTATTGTTATGGCTGGCTAAGAAGGCTTTTTTCGGACATGTGCCGTTCCCCCTAATTCATATTGATACGAGCTATAAGATGAAAGAAATGATTACCTATCGGGATAAACTGGCTCTGGATTGGAAACTAGATATGATTTATGGTCAAAATAAAGTTGTATTAGAGAAACATGCCACCTATCCAGATGGCTATGGTACTCGGATACAGTGTTGTAAACAGTTAAAGACGGAAGCACTGAAACATACCCTAGACGGGACATGGCCAAGATATCGTTTAAATCATACGACAAGACACTATGAAGTAGAGATAAATCCGCAACCATTCACGGGAGTTATTGTTGGTGTCCGCGCTGACGAGGAAGGTTCACGTTCAAAGGAGCGATATTTCTCACCGAGAGATCAAAATTCTGACTGGACTATTGCAGAGCAGCCTCCGGAGTTTTGGAACCAGTATAAGACAGACTTTGCACCGAATACTCATGTACGCATTCATCCCTTGTTAGATTGGACAGAAGTAAATATATGGCAGTATATAGAACGGGAGGACATATCCGTGGTTTCTCTGTATTTCGATCAAGGAGAAGGAAAGCGATATAGATCCTTAGGATGTGCTCCCTGTACCAGCCCAATAGACTCCCAGGCAAAAACGGTGCAGGAGATAGTCGCAGAGTTGCAGATGGGCAAACTGGCTAAGGTAGCAGAACGTGCAGGCCGGGCCCAAGATAGTGAAGACGGTGGTGGATTAGAAGATCTAAGAAGAGAAGGGTATATGTAGAATGGATACAAGTATGAATATCGTCATCGTTGGACATGTAGATCACGGAAAAAGCACAATCATTGGCAGACTATTAGCAGACACAAACTCCCTACCTGAAGGCAAACTAGCAGCGGTACGAGAACAATGTCAACGCAACTCTAAGCCCTTTGAATACGCCTTTCTTCTCGATGCATTAAAGGATGAGCAGGCCCAAGGCATTACTATTGATTCAGCTCGATGTTTTTTTAAGACTGATACACGTAGCTATCTGATTATGGATGCGCCGGGACACATTGAATTTTTAAAAAATATGGTTACTGGTGCGGCGAGAGCTGAAGCTGCACTGCTTGTCATTGATGGCTCAGAGGGGGTCAAGGAAAACTCCCGTAGACATGGCTACTTGCTTTCCATGTTAGGGGTAAGGCAGCTAGTTGTCCTAGTGAATAAAATGGATTTAATTAAATATAGTCAAAATGCATTTAGAAGAATTGTGAAGGAGTATCAGCAATTTTTAAAGAAAGTGGATCTATCAGTTAAATATTTTATCCCTGTTAGCGGGTTCTGTGGGGACAATGTCGTGCACGCATCGGAGAAGACGCCTTGGTACAACGGACCTAGTGTGTTAGACGCATTAGATAGCTTTGTTACTGAACTGCCAAAAAATGACCAACCCTTGCGTTTGCCTGTCCAGGATGTGTATAAGTTTACGCTTAATGAAGATAAACGGCGAATTATAGCAGGGAGCATTGATGCTGGTGAGTTAGAAAAAGGGGATACTTTAGTTTTTTATCCATCAGGGAAACATAGCAAGATTCAATCGATAGAGGGCTACAACCAAGCCGATAAGAACCGGGTACGTGCCGGTTATGCCACCGGGGTAACCCTAAGTGAGCAAATCTATGTTACTCGTGGAGAGATAGGGGCTAAGCAGGGCGAGTTACCACCTCTGGTGGGCACTAAATTAAAGGTCAATCTCTTCTGGTTAGGCAGACGCCCCTTAGAATTCGAGCGGCGATACTTGTTTAGATTGGGTACGGCTAAAGTGGGAATGAGGCTCGAGTCCATCGACCGAGTAGTGGATGCATCTAGCTTAGAGAATCTCACTCGCCAGCGTGTGGAAAAGCATCAAGTGGCCGAAGTTACTATCCAGCTTGAGCGTGCTGTAGCTTGTGACTTGCATGAAGATATGCCGGAAACTGGTCGGTTTGTGATAGTAGATGATTATGAGATCACTGGCGGAGGAATTGTGAAAGCGGTGCTACCGTATAGTAGCACTATTTCCTGGGAGGAGGGGAAAGTAACCTATCATGATCGGTGTAGGCAGTTAGGGCAGCAAGGGTTGGTGATATGGCTAACGGGGCTTTCTGGTGCTGGCAAGTCAACCATAGCGATTGAAGTGGAGAAGGAACTTTTACGACAGAACAGATATGTTTATAGATTAGATGGAGATAATCTGCGTCATGGTCTTAACTCTGATCTAGGATTTTCAGAGACGGATCGCAATGAAAACATACGCCGCATTGGAGAAGTAGCAGCCTTATTTAGCGATGCAGGAGCCATCGTTCTTGTTGCTTGCATCTCCCCTTATCAGAGTATGCGCCAATTCGCTCGAGAACAAGCGAAGGAATTCTTAGAAGTCTATGTAAAGGCTGATGTAGCTACTTGTGCCGGTCGTGATCCTAAGGGGTTATATCAAAAGGCTATTAAGGGGGAGATACTCAATTTTACAGGGATTACTGCACCGTATGAAGAACCGGATAGACCCGATATAGTGATAGATACAAGTGAGTTAACAGTGGAACAAGGAGTTCAATTGTTGTTGGAGAAAATTCGAAAAACAGAATGGAGGAGTTTGCAATGACATTGAAAGTTGGTATCGTGGGAGTCGGGAATATTGGTTCTAAGCATGCGGGTGTGTACCAAGAAAACCCAGAAACTGAAGTTGTGGCGGTATGTGACATTATTAAGGAGAGAGCGGATGTAGCGGCAGAGAAGTTTGGAGGAACTCCCTTCTATAGTGTCAAGGACATGCTCGCTAGTGGTATTCAGCTAGATGCTTGTAGTATGGCGACCAAGGGAGAGGAAAATGGCGGTGATCATTTTACTCCCACCATGGAGCTGTTAGAGGCTGGGATTCCAGTTTTGGGTGAGAAACCTATCTCGAATAACGTAGCAGAAGGAGCGAAAATGGTGGCTCTAGCTAAGGAGAAGCAGCTCCCCTATGCTGTTAATCTTAACCATCGATTTACACCAGCCGCGTATCGAGCTAAGGAGTGGGTGGAAACTGGACGGTTAGGGAAGTTGCACATGGTTAACATGCGGATGTGGATTAACAATCCTGCCGAGAGTTCTCCTTGGTTTCACTTGCGAGCGCTTCATCCACATTCCTTTGATGTGATTCGGTATTTCTGTGGAGATGTTCAGAAAGTGGCTGCTTTTATGATGAAAGGCGAAGGAAGGCAAATCTGGTCAAACTGCCAGGTACTGTTGGAGTTTACCAACGGAATGATTGGTAATCTCGTGGGTAGTTATGATGCCGGTGCTAGCTATGGGCTAGAACGTTGTGAAGTCGTGGGGTCCGAGGGTCGGTTTGTGATTGAGGATGCTTGTGAGCTGCTTACTTTTTATCCCCGAAAGGCGATTGAGACCGAGAGCTACCAATATTTAGGTGGAATGCGCTCCTTTGGCGAGACCTTTAAAAGTCGGATTGGAGCTTGGGTTGATCAGTTAGCAGCGGGAGCCAAGTATAATGAGATTAATGGTTCTGGAGAAGATGCCTTAAAAGCACAGAACATTATTGAAGCTGCCATAAAATCTTTTGAAACAGGCACCGTAATCGAACTATAATAAGTAGGCTAGTGTAGTGTAAGACAATATTGTCATTAATATGGGTTGTTTAGGAGGAGATAGAGTGATTAAACTTGGTGTTAACTCAGTATTGTTTGGTGGTTATGATTTCCCCACAGCCGCAAGACATATCAAGATGGCCGGGTATGATGGAATTGAGATTTCCGCAATTAAAGGAATGTGTGAGCATCTTAATCTAGATGAGTGGAGTAGGCAAGCTAGTGAGTTGAAACAAATTGTATCTGATAATGGACTAGAGTTTCTATCTATGGAAGAGGCGGCTTTAGATGAGACTCGTCTAATGTTGGCTTTTGCAGCAGCAGCAGAGCTAGGAATCCCTGTGGTCAATGTGGGTCCGGGAGGGAAAAGCGGTGTTCCAGAGGACTTTGAACGGCAAACAGACCTGCTTGAAAAAATGGCAGAAAAAGCCCACTCCTTTGGTGTGATGCTATGTGTTAAAGCCCATGTGAACTCGTCCATTTTTGATACTCCTACAACCTTGAAGGCGATGGAGAAGATCCAGTTACCAGGGTTTGGCATTGATATGGATCCGAGCCACATCTACCGAGCGGGTGAAAACCCTGAAGAAGCGATTAAGCAGGTTCTGTCACGAGTAGCTCATGTGCATATCCGTGATTGTCTTGGTAGAAATGTAGGGCCGGGTGCACCGTCCAATCAAGCTTGTGGTCGGGGTGATATTGATTTGATGGCCTACTGCCAAGCTCTCGTAGAGGGCAATTATTCTGGACCTGTTTGCTTAGAGGTTATTGGTGCGAAGGATTTAGGAATAGCAGACGTGTCTACAATCGCTGCTGAGAGTTATGGGTATCTCAATGCATGTCTAAAACACCTAGGCGCTCGATAGAGTCTTAAAATTATTCAGGAGGTATT
>SKHL01000267.1 GCA_007116995.1 Limnochordia bacterium | reverse complement strand
GTACCTTCGCCTGCCCTTGACACAATCGCACTTGTAAGTCGGGACTTAATTGGGGAAGTGATTGGAATAGAACATCCAACAATCCCATATGTAAAAGATAGAAGTCCACGTGGGTTTGTACTATGACCGCTAAGACCTGGTGGGCTTGATCTAAGCCCTGAAGCTGTTTTTGCATTAACACCACAAAGTCATTGGCCCGTTCTTCAATCAAAGAAACAGCCACTTCCTGCTTACTGGGAAAGTATAAATAGATCGTACCTTTGGCCACTCCCGCTTCTTCCGCAATATCCTCGACCCGGGCTGTGGAATACCCAGACCTGGCAAATACTTTTTCTGCACCCGCAAGAATCAGCTCACGTTTATCTGCAACTATTTCCGGTGAAATCACAGTTCTAACCTCCAAGCTACATTGGGAGTATTCGACCAATACCCACTAGAAACTCCTTGCAACAGTTCACCAATACCTACACCCATAGCCACGGCGAGTTTCGTCTGCTGGGTCTGATAGGTTAATTGGGCGGTCTGCAGATCATTGGTCGCTTTTTTCACTAGTAAGCGCCCCTCCATCAAATCCTTTTCTGTGAGAGACCCATATCCATGCATCTTCTCCATCCGAGCTAAGGTTTCCTGCGCCTCCTCTACTTGGTAGCGATGCAGTTGATAAACCTGCCAATCCTGGACTAACTGTTGATGTAAGGCGTATAGCTCCAGGTAGATACCTTCTCTTGCTGACTCATATTGAAGTTGGGCTTTCTCAATGGCTAGGGTCAGACGGTCAAGATCTGCCTTTCTCACCCCACCATCTCCAAATCGATAACTGACACTCACACTGACTTGCCAAGGGTTAGGAGTATCTTGATTTCCACTAACTAATTCACCACCGACTACATTCCCTAATTCATCCCAGAGATCATCAAAGAAATCCCGTTGCTCGTCAGGCAGATCCTTATACCAGTCCTGATCTCGCCAATCCTCATCAAGTTCCAATACCTCTGGATATTGGATATTACTATGATATATGGTTCCCATTAAACGTTGATTAGAGTCTAAGGAACTCTGGAAAACGAAATCATCATACAGATATCGACCATTTAACGTAGCTGTCCAATCCCGGTTATTCGCGGCCGTCTGGTATTCGACTTGGGCTATCTCCCACTGTTTCTTAAGCATCTGCAACTCGCCACGATTCTCCCAAGCATACTCTGTGGCTTGCGCGAAGGATATATCCCAATATACCGCTCCGTCATGGCTGTGCGTGGCTACCATATTTTGCGTCCAATCCTGACCGACCGGAAGATATTCTAGATCCAAACCCACTAGTTGTAGTAAACCTAGGATAGATATATTCAAACCATTCTTGGCCATCTGCCATTGGTTCTCGGCCGTCATCAGGGCATTTTGCTCTCGCAAAACATCCAGAGGTGTAAACACGTTCTCTCCTTCCTTTTGCTTGGCAATCTCCAGATTACGACGAGCATGATCCAAAGCTAACTCTGCTAATTCCACTGCACTATAAGATTTTAGTATTCCATGATAGTATTCCTGAACCGAGGTAATCAAACTAATAACACTCTGTTCTTTCTGAAGAGCGCTTACTTCGAGACCTAGCTTAGTTCGTTCTAGGGCTCCGCGCAATTGATTATTTGGCCCTAACTGCTGTACAATGCTGACAGAACCCGACCGAGTGGATATCCGATCATCTAAATCTGCTCCTCGAATGGAGTAAAATGCACCAACAGGATTATTAGCTAGATTTTCTAACTTATATTCTGCGTTAAAGTTAATTTGTGGACGCAGATTCGCCTGTAATCCTATTAAAGAAGCTACAATCTCTTTAATCTGGACATCCGACAGTTGTATGCGCTTGTCGGTTTGGATAGCAATCAATAGCACATCTGCAAGAGAATTAATCTCATCTAGATCGATTTCAGCCAGATCAACAGAGTTTCTATCGAGAGTAGCCCCAAACCCATTAGTGTAGCCACCTATCAGCCCAACTATTAAGAAGAATATGGTTAATCCAGCAGTCAGAAATCTATCTTGATCCATAAAATCACCCCATTCTTATTAGCGTAAAGCCCGGGTCACAGCATTGTAATAATTAGCCAGCGATAAGCGGTAATCAAAAACAGCAGCCACAAACTCGTTTTTTGCTGATAACACAGCCATTTGGGCATCCGCTAAGTCATTGCTAGTAATCATACTTGCTTCATAGGAAAGCTCAGATAAACGGATCATCTCCTCGGCCTCTTCAATACCCTTTTGATGCACAGTAATCCGCTCCCTGGCATCTATAATTGCTGAATAGTTTTGACGTATATCTAATACTAGCAGTTCCTTAACCTGTTCTAACTGGGCCTCCATTTTCGCTAGATTAATCTTAGCTTGTTCTAGCTGAAGTACGGGAGTATAATCATTCTCTGCTAGTTCTACATTCTTTCTGGCCACTTCCACAGCCACGTTTAGCTGTTTAATCTCGTCTCGATTCGCCAGAGCAAAAGTGATATCTTCTTCTAGATCAATCTCTACAGGCTCGATTTTTAAGGGAACGCTTTTGGCAAATATCGGTGCATCAAGGGAAACACCTAAGTTCTGCCGAAACTTCATCTGGGACAACTCCAAACCATGTCTTGCCTGAGATAAGCTAGCCTGTGCATTTAAGACACTACGGGTTGCTTTGATTACATCAAGGCGAGTAGCTGTCCCCACATCATATTGCTTGACTGCGATATCTTCATGCCGTTTGGCAGACTCTAAGCCTTCCTGCGCAATCTGAACTACATTTTGCATTTTCAGCACATTATAAAAATCGGTTTGAACTGTCAAGCGCAGTTGATCTTGGGCCATCAAATGGTTTTGCTTGGCGATATCTAGCCCAGCCTGAGCCTGTAATAACATCACTGGAGATGGTCGCATGATCATGGCTGCATCTGCTTGCCGATAATTAAACTGGGCTTCATCCAAAGCTAAACGGGATATACGCAGAGAAACACTGTTCTCCATCGCCATCTGCTCAGCCTCAGCCAAGGTAAGATAGATAGGCTCCCGGGCCAAAGCCGACCCTCCTAGTAAGACTAGGATTATCACTGCAATTACCAACTTCCGTATCTGCATAATCAACACTCCCTTGTATTTTGGTTAACTTCATTACGTTCTCCTGCGAATAGCTGAGTGATCCAATCTCCAAGACCTTCAAACAGTAGATAGAAAATGGGAATCATGAATAAGGTTAATAGCGTCGATGTGGTCAATCCCCCGATTACCACTAATGCAATCGGTCTTTGCAGTTCGTTGCCTTCACCCATACCGATAGCTAATGGCACCATACCTAACACTGTGGTCAACGTAGTCATCAAAATCGGTCGTAACCGAGTTTTCCCCGCCTCTACCAAAGCATCTTCAATCGTATAGCCCTGATCCCTCAGCTGGTTTACGTAATCAATAAACACGATTCCATTATTAACCACTATCCCCGCTAGCATAATCGCACCGACAAAGGCTACCACACTAAAGCTAACACCACCGATTAACAGGCCTAATGCCACACCAACAACAGCTAAAGGGAGGGTAACCATAATTACCAAAGGTTGTAATAGTGATTCGAACTGGGACGCTAGCACCATATACACCAGGGCAATTCCTAATAATATGGCTAACACCAACTGACCAAAGGCCTCGTTCATCTGTTGATTCTCCCCACCAAGGCCTACAGTGACGCCAGGAGGCAACTGGTAATTTCCGATTTCTCTGCGCACATCGTCCATAACGGATCCTAAGTCGCGGTCAGATATTTGCCCCGTCACCGTAATCATACGGCTACGCTCCGAGCGGTTAATAGATACGGGTCCCTCTCCAGAGCCTAAGGTGGCAAACTCTTTAAGAGGAACAACCCCTCGTGGTGTTTGGATGGGGATATTCTCCACATCCCTAGGATCGTCACGCCAATCCTGTGCAAACCGCAGGGTTATGTCTATTTCCTGACCACCAGTACGAAAGCGAGTCACAGTACTTCCACTAACGGCCGTGCGCACCATGGTAGCGACCTGTCCCACAGTGACCCCGTAAGCGGCTACCTTATCTCGATCTAGTTGGATTTGCATCTCCGGTTGCCCCTGGGCCATACTATTGGTTACCTCATGTGTCCCGGGAATTTTAGCAACAATTTCCACTAAGTCATCGGCCACACTATGAAGTAGATCTAAGTCATCACCACGTAATTCTACTTGAATGGGTGCCCCAAAGGATCCAGAAAAGATCCCATCCATCCGCACTGTAACATCAGCCCCTGATAAACTTTGGGCATAGCGACGCAACTGCAAAATGATCTGATCCGTACTGCGATCTCGTGAACTCATCGGAACGAGCTGAATACCTACTCGCCCTGTCTCCGCACCACCGCCACTACCCGTACCGGATTGGTGCTGGCCCGCTCTAGCATAAATAGATGCAACCTCAGGAATGAAGCGAGCATACTCCTCGATGTCCAAAACCAATTGATTGGTATCAGCTAGTCGGGTTCCTTTCGGCATACTGACTCGCACTGTTATTTCTCCCTGATCCATTTCAGGCATAAACTCCATTCCTATAAGCTGTACCAGAAAGAAAGAGAACAGCAGGCTCACTAAAGCGATACCCACCGTTATCCACCGATAACGTAATACCTGTTGAATTAAGCTAGCATATTGGGTTTGGAGATATGTCAACACCTGCTCCATAAAGCGATAGAGCTTGTTCTCCTCAGCATTGGAGTTGGCCTGCTTTAACACTCTCGACGCCAACATGGGGACTAGTGTCATGGAGATAGCTAATGAAGCTAGCAAGCTAAAGGTTACCGTCAAGGCCATATCCCGAAAGATCTCAGCTGCAATTCCGGAAACAAACACTACCGGTAAGAAGACAGATATGGTGGTGATGGTGGAAGCGGTGATAGCTGGCCCCATCTGCTCGGCTCCAATGTGAGCCGCTTCTCGGCCGGTTTTTCCCATCTCTTTATGGCGATAAATATTCTCGAGCACCACAATTCCATTATCTACTAGCATCCCGACTCCTAAAGCCAATCCACCGAGGGATACCATGTTCAGAGTGGTCCCACTAAAGTACATCATCACAAAGGTGGCAACGATGGAAATGGGAATAGCAACACCAATGACTACTGTCGCTCGTAAGCTACGCAGAAACAACAATAGCATCAGCACAGCCAAAAAGCCACCGATTAAAGCATTTTGTGTCACACTGTTAACCGACACCTTGATGAACTCTGTAATATCATGGGCGACCACTAACTCTAGCCCATCCCGCCTTAGCTGCTGGTTTAGCCTTTCTAGACTGGCGGTAATCAGATTTGCTACCTGAACACTATTCCCGCTGGCCTCTTTTTGGATAGATAGCATAATACTTGGTTGTCCGTTATAGCGACTGAATTGAGTGGTCTCCTTAAACCCATCAACTACCTGAGCGAGGTCTCCCAAACGACGACTACCTGCATTGGTGGGAATACGGAGTTGCTCAATTTCGGTGACAGTGGTAAACTCACCAGTAGTCCGCAAAACATATTCCAGATTGTTGTCAACTACACTACCTGCTGGCAAGTTTAGATTTGACGCCCGTAACACTTGGCTAATAGTATCTACACTAATACCCGCAGACTGGAGTAAACCAGGATGGAGAATCACTCGAATTTCCCGCTCTTCACCCCCGGACACACTGACAGAAGCAACACCTTCTAACCGTTCAAACTGGCCCTTCAACTCATCTGCGCGTCTGCGCAACTCATACGCACTGTCATCCCCGCGCAAAACCAGTTGAATAATGGGTTCTGCGCTTGGATCAAACTTAGCTATAATCGGGCTATCGGCCTCATCGGGCAGAAAGTCCTTCACCATATCCACCCGCTCCCGAACGTCTAAGGAGGCAAAATCCATATCAATTCCCCAATCAAATTCAGCAATAACTACTGAATTACCGCGACTCGATACGGACCGGACACTCTTTACATTATTAACACTTCCTAACGCCTCCTCTAGTGGACGAGATACCAGGGTTTCCACCTCATGAGGCCCTGCATTAGGATAATTAGTAGATATGGCAAGAATCGGAGCCTCAATTTCAGGAAGAAGATCAAGAGGTAGTCGGCTCAGGCTAACAAAACCTAACAACAAAATCATGGCCACACCCATGATCACGGTTACCTGTCGATTGACAGCTAATTTTGGTAAACTCAATGCCAATTCCTCCCTTACTCCTCAACCCGACTAATCCGTACTTGTGCATTAGGACGCAGATTTTCCTGCCCAACCACTACAATCCGTTCTCCCGGTGATACACCCTCAATAATCTCTACATAGGGTTGGATATTTTCTCCCACGGTAACTGGAGTCAGATGGACCACATCGGATTGCACAATATATACATGAGGAGCCCCTTGATGCTGGATGATAGCCCTGGTTGGAATGGATACTACCTGCTCGAAATGCTCAATGACAATCTTCGCTGTACCGTACATACCTGGCCGTAAACGTCCATGCTCATTTGGGATATCGATAGTTATGGGAAACTGTCCACTAGACGCATCAGCCGCCGGGGCCACAGTAGCAACTATCCCCTGTACACCAAGATTTGGCAGTGCATTTAGCTTAATCAGTGCTGGTTGACCAGGCTGTAATCGTACCACATCACCTTCACCCACCTGCGTATGTAAACGGACTAACGAGGAGTCTACCACCGTTACTACAGGCGCACCAGCACTAGCCATCGCTCCAACATCGGCATTGACTCGACTAACCAAACCCGAGATGGGAGCGGTAATCTTAGTATGTCTAGCGGTTAATGAAGCCAGGTCATAGGCGGCTTGTGCCTGCGTTACAGACGCACGAGCTGCAGCCAGATCCTCAGCTCGTGCCCCTTGCTGCACTAATTCCACCGACTTCTGTGCTGTCTTTAACTGGGCTTGAGCCACAGTCCATTGGGCCTTAACTCCATCCCAGTCATTGCCAGACATCACTCCTTGTTCATACAAGAGCGCTGCCCTGTCATGGGTTTGCTTCATATTATCGTAACTCGCTTGAGCTTGTTCCAGCGCTGCTAGGGCTTGAACAACCTCCTCAGGTCGGGCTCCTGCCAAGGTCCGGTCTAGATTGGCCTGTGCTAATGCTAACGCTGCTCCAGCCTGTCGCTTCTGTAAAATCAATTCTTCTGCTTCCAATTGAACCAAGATGTCTCCTTGATTTACCTTGTCACCCACCTGAACATGCACTGTCTCAATGCGTCCTGGAACTCTGGGTATAATATGGATCTGGGCTCTTGCTACAAGGTCTCCGTGAAAAATCAAAACCCTCTCCAAGTTTCTTGTTTGGGCGATAGCTACTGTAACCACCGTTTCCATTCTGTCCTCACTGCTCGACGTAACTTCTAGAGTACTCGAGAACAGTGGTAGTAACCAAATAACACCAACTACCAGTAAGATAAGTAAGAAACCAATAATTGCTATCCACTTCTTCACCTTAACCGCCTCCATCTCAACAACCAGACTGACTGTCCAGTCAGTCATGCGTGCATACCTATTATACCCAGATTATCATGTATCTGTCAAATAAATTTAATTCCATTGCAATGCTATCTATATCAAAGTTCGAAGACAAAAAAACGAGTCATAATGACTCGTTTTCTCTTCGCACTATAATTTTTCTACACCTTGATTCAAGTCAACCATTTCGATAGCACTAATCGCTGCTTCCCAACCCTTATTACCCGACTTGGTCCCTGCACGTTCTATGGCTTGCTCAATCG
>SKHL01000022.1 GCA_007116995.1 Limnochordia bacterium | reverse complement strand
GGCCAAGAGCCGTAGTAGGTCGCTATTAGAGGTTACACGACTGTTGCGAACGTGCTTGTACCAAGACTATCTTGAATTCTTACGCCATCTTAACCGCCCGCCAACGAGGGAATCAGCAGGTCGACAAGCAATTAACTATGAAGGCGATTATACAGATGTGTACGATCAGGTAATGGCTGGAAAGGCCCTAGTCTGGGACTGTTTACAATATGAGTTAAGCGAGTTCTACGGTTAAAAAAACACTATATTCTGACAAATTTGGGATGAGGATTACCCGTAGGACCCTGTGTCATTATTTTCCTCAACGGCTCAAAATATTTGTCAGAAATTTCAGATCTATGGTGTGAAGACATCCAAATTTACGCTTGACATTCTACCGATATTTTCCTGCAACGCTAGTGTAGAAAAGAGGAGTTTACCAATTAAGCTAGAAGTATATTAGTAATGTACTTTGCACACCAATCTATATGATAAACGAGATTATCGGTAGGCAATATAATATATCTAGGCAGAAAATGATAGTATTATATCAGTGGAGAGATGATAATGGGTATGGGTATGGGTATGAACCGGATGATGCGGTATAGTAATGATGTTCCTAAGGCTAAAATGACAAAAGAATTATTACTGCGAATAGGACAGTATTATTTACCTTACTGGAAGCGACTAGCATTAATGATCGCGGCTGTTTTGATTTCTTCAGCATTAGGGTTAGTGCCTCCGATACTGACGGCGAACATTATTGATCAAGCGTTACCGCAGAAAAGCATGTCTTTATTGGCTTTATTAACGATAGCTTCCTTTGTAGCCACGATGGGCGCAGCTTTAATTCGAGTCGGTGAGATGTACTTAAACACCTGGGTCTCTAAACATATTATTTATGACATGAAGAATAAGATGTACAATCATCTGCAGTACATGTCGATTCGATTTTTTTCCCAAACTAAGTCTGGTGATATCATTACTCGCTTAAATAGTGATATTGATGGAATCGAACGAGTCTTTTCTGGGACTCTGCTTAGCATTATGCGAGATGCCTTCGTGTTAGGGTTAACTGCGGTTACCTTGTTTACGCTCAACTGGAAATTGGCTATCTTAGCCTTAGTGATTCCACCCCTGTTTGTCTCTCCGACGAAAAAGGTAGGGCAAGCTCGGTGGAGAATTGCCTCGCAGATCCAGAAAAAGCTAGCAGATCTAAATAGCCAGATTCAGGAAACATTGAATATTAGTGGAAACATGTTAATAAAAATTAGCACCCGAGAAAACCAGGAGTATCAGCGGTTTAAAGAGACAAACAAGGACATTACCAGCTTGCAGATTTATGAGTCCGTCGTCGGACGTTGGTTTCAAATGGTGGTGCAAGCCTTTACCACATTAGGCCCTAATCTTATCTATTTCTACGGGGGGTACTTATATTTTCAGGGAGAGCTTAGTGTCGGAACTATTGTTGCCTTTGTGGCACTATTGAACCGGTTGTATCGGCCTGTGGGGCAGTTGTCCAATATTCATATCGATATCGCCCGCTCTATGGCTTTATTCGAACGGATTTTTGAGTACTTGGATATGGATCATGAAATTAAGGATAGCCCTAATGCTATAGCTATGCCTGCAGTTCAAGGCGAGGTGGAGTTCGAGCATGTATACTTTTCTTATACAGCGGATCAGGAAACCCTAAAGGATATTAGTTTTCGAGTCGAGCCGGGACAGTTAACAGCGTTAGTGGGTCTTAGCGGTTCAGGCAAGACAACGATTACGTATCTCATATCCAGGTTATATCTGCCCCATAGTGGGGTGATCCGCGTTGATGGTCAGGATATTCGCGATGTTACATTAGAATCACTTCGCTCCCAGATAGGAGTAGTGACACAGGATACCTATGTGTTTAATGCCACTATTAAGGAGAACCTACGTTACAGTAAGGAGGATGCCACCGATGATGAACTAGTGGAAGCGTCTAAGGTCGCCAATATTCATGACTTCATTATGGAGCTACCAGAGGGCTATGATACATTAGTTGGTGAACGAGGCACCAGGCTTTCTGGTGGTGAAAAACAACGACTATCCATTGCTCGGGCTATTCTAAAGGATCCTCGGATTTTGATCTTTGATGAGGCCACGTCTTCCTTGGATTCAGTTTCAGAAGTCTTGATTCAAGAGGCGATTGACCCCTTGCTGAAAGGTCGAACGAGTATAGTTATCGCCCATCGCTTATCAACAATTATGGCTGCAGACCAGATCCTTGTGCTAGACGAAGGACAAGTGGTCGAATCAGGCACCCATGATCAGCTAGTAACCCATGGTGGTCTCTATCAAACCCTCTACCAGAAGCAATTTAAGCCAAATAATTCTCTGTCATCTCAATAAGAAAAAACACCTTCACTAGAACGCATCTAGGGAAGGTGTTTTTCGAGTAAGAGCTTGAGCTTTCTGATACCGCATGGATAGGTGCTAGTTTTTGAAGATGGCGACTAGACCCACACCAATCAATAGGATAATTAAACCAGGAAAGGCACTAGCTACAAATACACTGACGATAATCGCTCCAAGCAGGAATACTCCTCCGATTAGTCCTACTAAACCAAAGGATAAACTCAAAATAAGTTTGATAGGTAAGAAGACCACAAATAGAATAAGTGATATAAACGCAAACAAAAGCTGAAATGGCAAAAGCAGTAGGTGTACCATGGTACTGTCTCCTTTCTAATGTTGACGGTGCTACCTAAAGAAGTTTGGCGACATGAGAATCTATGATGTTATAGTATACTAGGTTCGTCTCTGTGGCAACATTCTTAAGTCAGAACTAAGCTCCGACTTAAGGCGGATATGGTCGCAGGTGTTTTTTCGCTAAGGTGAATAAAGTGTACCAAAAGTTTTCTTGAAAATAATAGAATTTAGCTGCCATTTATGATATAGTATAATAGATAAGATTAGATAGGTGTTGAGGATCGCCCATGGATAGCAATGTAGTATTAGAACAGGTTTTAGTTCTGTTTTTAGTTATGATGGTAGGTGTGTATGCTCGTAAACAGAAGTTCATCGATGATGGTATGACCCAACGGCTAGCTAATTTGTTACTTAATGTGACTATGCCTTTAATGATCATTGCTTCTTTTCATTTTCAGTTCTCCCGTGATATGCTGCTAAATGCAGTAATTTTATTCGCTGTTTCCATGGGTATTCATTTTATCTCTGCTCTACTAGGGATTGTTCTCTTCTATGCGTATCCTGTGGATGTACGCAATATCCTCCGTTTTATTACTGTGTTTTCCAATTGTGCTTTCATGGGTTTTCCTGTCTTGGAGAGCTTATATGGACGAATTGGCATTTTTTATGGATCCATTTATGTGATTTCGTTTAACCTATTTATATGGACTTATGGTGTGATGCTGTTCAAAGGAAAAAATGACCCCAAATCTGTGAAAAAGGCGTTATTGAACCCAGGAATTATCGCAGTGGCTATTGGGATGTGCATTTTTGTATTTTCTATCCAATTACCCTACCCCATCTTCCGAGCCATGGACATGGTAGGTTCCATGACTATCCCAATATCGATGTTAATCGTCGGAGCGCTATTAGCCCAGACTGATCTGAAGAGCGTTTTTTCCGGATCAACGGTCTATTATGGGACAGCTATTCGTTTAATTGTGTTGCCGCTAGCTTCCTTTGTTACGCTGCGGCAATTAGGCGTTCCCGATATTATCCTAGGGATCAGTGTGCTATTAGTTGCGATGCCAGCTGCTGCGAACACAGCTATTTTTGCTGAAACGTATAAAGGAGATTCGCACTTAGCTTCGCGACTTGTGGCTATCTCCACCTTAGTATCTCTAGTGACTATCCCGTTGGTGGTGTTTTTTTTATAACTTCTATGTCTATCGCGTACCCATGTCGTTGGATTTCTGATGTTGCCCAGCCTTTCCGACGACTATGTGTCCGTCTCATCCTCAATGAGCATCTTCAGTTGGATCTCTAAGTTGTGTTGTTGCCTGCTAATGCTGACAAGATAGAGTAATAGTAATATCCAGACAGCTCCGTACGCGAAAATGAAATAGCTCAATTTATCCCCTCCTTCTTCGATGGGAGATAGATAGAATTTGCTGTTGCAGTGTGAGGATGCGTACTCGAATGCGCATCAACGTCACATACAGCACCAGAAAGGTAAAAAGACTAACTAACAAGGTGATTAGCATCTCACTCGATAGTCCGGAGCTCGATGTGGTGATCAGCACAGGGTGCAGTGAGCGCCACCAGCGAATAGAAAAGAATACCAAAGGTACATTAACAAAGGAAATAATGCCATATATAGCTGCAATTCGAGAGGTTTGTTCCTCAACCATGCCTGAATGGTGAAGCAAGATATAGGCTAGATACATAAACCACATCACCAAGGTGGTCATCAAACGAGGGTCCCAAGTCCACCAAGTGTTCCAGATAGATCTAGCCCATAGTCGACCGGTGATCAGTACTAGTGTGGTAAATATAGTCCCTAATTCTGCAGACGCTAGCGCTATAATAGTCCACTTGATGTTTCGAGTACGGAGAAAGCAGATGCTCGCACCGAACACTACAACGAAGGCAACCATTCCTAGCCATGCACTAGATAGATGGTAGTAGAAGATTTTCTGGACGATACCCATAGTCTGTTCAACTGGTGCATAAAAGCCAATCAGGGCTAGATTGGTAAGGACGAGAAGAGACAAGAAAATCAGCAACAACATTACACCTCCAGTACATAGTCATAGAGAACTATGGCTAGGACAATAAAAATCAGATTAAATAAGATCATTAACAAAAGCCAGGGGTGGACTTGTGTTGATACACCTAGTGCTACCTTTGTTAGCTCAATAACACTAATCAGCAAGGGTATGGCAATAGGAAACAGGAGGATAGGTATTAGTAACCCACCCGGATTTATTAATAAGGTGTTGAACAGGGTACCAAGACAGGCGAGTCCTAATCCACCAAAGAAAAGGGTGAGGCATAATACTAATGGATTAATCGTTGCTTGTAAGTCAAAAAAGAGAAATAGGATGGGTATGATCATCACTTTAATTACTAGCAGAAACATAAGGTTAGCTAAACCTTTCCCTAAAAAGATAGAGCTTCTCTCAGTCACTGCCATGCAAAGGGCCTGGATGCAGGAATTATCTTTTTCATGAGTAAACGTGTGTGACATGCCCAGTACGGCCGCTAATAACAGAATAATCCATAAAATGGCTGGTAGCAGCTGGGTCGTATTAACGGCCACTAAGTTTAGAGTTAAGCCAAAAATAAAGACTAATAGCAAACAAAACATCAGCGTAGAAAGGAAGGAGGTAGGTTGACGAAACAGTAGTCTCAGATCTTTAGTTGCGATCCATACCACAGTATGAAAGTATTCCCTCATGGATTCACCAGCCCATGATCTACTAAACAACCCTTGTCTAAGGTAAGATGCCGATAGGACAGAGAACGAAAATTGGCTAAGCCGTGAGAGACAACCATCACCATAAGTCCCTTCGATTGCAGGTTGCGTAGAAGTGCGATCAACCATTGTTGACCCCCGATGTCTAATCCAGTAAATGGCTCGTCCATCAGAATAAGCTTGGCATCACAGAGCAGAATGCGGCCCAAAGCTAGTCGCTGTTGCATACCTCGGGATAGGTGAGCTACTGGGAGGCTCTTGTACTTGGCTAATCCTAATTCCTCTAGTATCGACTGGATGTGAAACCTATCCACAGCACCGTAGAAGCGACGAAAAAATAGCAAGTTTTCCCAGCATGTCAAGCCATCATACATCATGTGATGATGACCTAAGTACCCAATCTGTTTGGGATTAACTCCGTAGATTTTCCCTTGGGATGGCGCCGTAATTCGGGCAATAATTCTGAGTAGCGTGGTTTTCCCTGCACCATTGTGTCCAGTTAAAATAGCCATGTTTTTCGGGTATAAGGTAAGGCTAACCTGTTTTAAGATGGGCCGATAGCCAATATATTTGGTAATACCATCGAGCACTACTTGGCCTGTCCAGTTAATCAGTCCCATCACTTAGACTCCCTTCTTCTAGTGAGATTGTTTATAGGGCCATAAAAGCATAATTGTACCAATATACAGTATATAGGATCCTAGCCAAATCCAGGTAATTAGGGGCTTAATACTTACCTGTAAATAGGCTGTATCATGTTCCCAACCAGCCAAGTTAAAATATACATCTTCTCGCAGTCTACTGAAAACTCCAATATTGGCAGCAGGTTGGCGGTAGGTGGGGTGAAAAATCTTCTTAGAGCCAACTTTTCCGATAGTCCGATTGTTCTTTATTACATCTAGAGTTGTGGCTACATAGGTATAACTGCCACTAGATACTGGGGTTAACCCAGAGTAAACCAAGTTATAAGAACCGATGGAGACAGTCTCTCCTGGAGCCACTACAGCTAGTTTCTCTTGATTATAGATAGATCCGGTTATCCCAAAGGCCATTAGGATGATTCCTAGGTGAATAAGATGAGCATGATAACGCTTGGTGGTAAAGAGAGCAGCTAAGGCTGTATTCCAGCCCTTCTCCCTGGTGCGATAGACGAGTTTGCCATAATCATAGAAGATGCCAGCTGCAGCTAATATGCATGTGGTAAATGAGAGTATAGCTAAGTAATGGCGGATCCCACTAATCCATAGCAGAATCATAGTGAGTGCAACACTAGCCAGAAGTGTACCCATGGATGTGGATAGAAAGCGACAAATCCCCATAGTTACGAGAATTATTAGCCAGAAGGGGATGGTAGACGTATTATAAAAGTCCTCTTGGACAGAAACAGCTCGTCCTAGGAAGGGAGGAGATAATATGGGCATCATGGTACCGATAAAGATGATTAGCGAGATGACCACTAGGACGAATGCTGTAATCTTGATTAATCCATCCTTGCACAGGAGTGAACTACTCTTTCTTCCGGATAACTGATGGCGACCAACAAGGGCACCATAGATGCTAACACTGAGTAAAACAAGGATCATATAGAAGAAATATTGACCGATTCTACTATCGCTAAATGCATGAACCGAGTCTAAAATCCCACTACGGGTAATAAATGTGCCAAAGATTGTTAATATAAAGGTGGTACAGATTAACAAGTAATTGCACAGCTGCATGCCCCGATCTCGGCGCTGGAGAATCAGAGTGTGCAGGAGAGCCGTGGATGTAAGCCAAGGGAATAGAGATGCGTTTTCCACTGGGTCCCAGGTCCAATAACCACCCCAACCTAGCTCAGTATAGGCCCATTGTCCTCCCGTCACAATCCCAGCCGTCAAGGTTAGCCAGGCCCATAATAACCAGGGGCGAGATAGCACATCCCAGTTAAGAGAGGAATGAGATGATCTGCCATACACAGCAAGCAAGACAAAGGCAAAAGGCACCGTAAATAAGGCGAATCCAACAAAAATTATGGGAGGATGGATAATCATTCCAATGCTCTGGAGCATGGGATTTAAACCTGAACCATCTAAGGGAGCTGTCGGTAATAGATGGAAAGGAGGGGTAACAACGATCAGAATTAATAGAAAAAAAGACCGAATAGCATGGATGATACAGTTTATTTCTATGCTAAGTCTAATAGGATACCTTACTGCATTTACAATGACGGAAATTGCAGAAAGAATAAGCAACCAAAGTAGAAGGCTTCCTGCTTGCCCTGCCCAAAATGCGCTAAATTTATAGTACCAGGCTAATTCGCCTTTGGAATAACTAGCCACATAGGAGAAGAGAAAGTTATCGGTAAGTAAGGCATACCACAAAGCATAAGCGGCGATGGCGACCATGAAAAAG